>DASWOS010000001.1:0-2523 GCA_036398645.1 Dokdonella sp.
CGAAGCGGCGCGCGCCGCCGTGCGCCGACTGTTCGAGCGCTGAACGCGCCGCCGGCCGGCGGCGCGGATCAAGCGAGCGCGGTTTCGGCGAAGCCCTGCCCGGCGGCGGCCCAGCGCGATTCCCCCGCGTTGGCGCCGGCCGGACCGAAGCGGCGTTCGCGCAGCACCACCTCGCCGCCATCCTGGCGGAACGCCAGCGTCGAGGCGCGCGTGCCGTAGCGCTCGCCGCGGATGAAGATCGGCGCGAGCACGCGCTCGAGCGCGCGGCCGACGCCGGTGTCCGGCAGCGCGTCGTCGGGCGGCTGCGTCTCGTCGGCGAGCAGATCGAGCAGGCACGCCTCGTCCGGCACGCCGCCGTCGCGCTCGAGCCGTGCGAGACAGCGGCGCCGCAAGCGCTCGGTCTTCGGCCAGTGCACGCCGATCGCACCGTTGCTGATCACGTGCGCGCCGGCGCCGAGCGCGCGCACGACACGATCGGCGCTGCCGAGCGCGAGCGTCTCGCCGGCGGCGCCGACGACGAGATTGAACGGACCGTAGTCGCCGGCGTTCGCGCGCAGTGCCGAAAGATACGCGGCCGGCGGTGCGTCGCCGAGGACGAAATCGCGGACGAGCGCGCCGCGCGAGCGCGGCGCCGTGGCCGGTACGCCGGTGCGCAGGTTCGTGACCGCGGCGAAGCGCCCGTCCGCGCGCAGGGCCAGCCAGGAGCCGCCGGCGACGAGATCGCGGCCGCCGACGACGTCACGGTTCTCGCGCCATGCGGCGGCCGCCGCGCTCGCGCGCGCGTGGAACTCGTCGCGATTGCCGAGCAGCAGCAGCGGCATCTCCGGCAGCGCGTCGATCGCGATCAGCAGCAGGCACATGGACGGCGGGCGTGCGTTCGCGCGCGCGGGGCGGCGGCGCGCCGCGCGCCGGGTCAACCCGGGCGCTGCTCGACCATCGCGCGCAGGCGCGCGTCGAGCGGCGCGAGGCGCGGGTCGTTCGGACTCAGCTCGCGCGCCGCGTTCAGCGCGCGCGCGGCGTCCTCGCGCCGGCCCTCGCCGATGCGCGCGTCGGCCTGATCGAGGAACGCATTGCAGAGCCGCTCGGTCATCGCCGGGATCGACGGATCGTCCGGCGCGACCAGACGCACCGAGTCGAGCAGCGCGCGCGCGCGCTGCGGCGCGCCGTCGCTCAGCGCCTGCGCGAACAGCTCCTTCGCGCGCGCGGGCAGCCGCGCGATGCCGTCCAGCGCCTCCTTGTCGTTGCCGTCGATCGCGAGCGCGGCGCGGTACTTGTCGTACGCGCTGTCGCCGGGCGGCACGATCAGGTTGCCGGCCGCGCTCGCGCGCGCGGCTTCGGCGACGAGCCGGCGCACCTGATCGGTCTGCACCGCCGACAACGGCGCGCGCTGCGACGTGCTCGACAGCCGCCCGCGCAGATCGCGCAGGCTCGCGCGCGCGGCGCGCAGCTCCGGCAGATCCGGCGCGAGCTCCGCGGCCGAGGCGAGCAGCTTGTCGGCGCCGCCGGGATTGCTGTCGTCGATCGCGGCGCTCGCCTGCACGACGAACGCCTGCGCGATGCGGCGCAGGCCTTCCTTCGCGCGCGCATTGGCCGGGTCCTGGCGCAGCACCGAGCGATACAGCTCGAGCGCGGAGTCGCCGTTGCCGGTCAGCCGTCCGGCGCGGAGCTGCGCATCCGCGCGCGCGACGTCGGCCTCGAGCGCGACGCGCGCGGTGTCGCGCGCCTTCGCGATCTCGCCGAGCAGGTCCGGCAGGCCCGGATAGCTCGGCAGCGCGCGCGCGATGTCGTCGGCGCGCGCCGACGCGCCGGCGACGTCGCCGGCCGCGAGCGCGGCGCGTGCCTGCGCGGCCAGCGCGTCGGCCGACTTGCGCAGCCCGGCCTGTGCGAGCGCGTTGTCGCGATCGCCGTCGAGCACGCGCTGGTACAGCGCCGCGGCGCCGTCGGTGCCGACGACGCGGCCGGCCGCGAGCGCCGCGTCCGCGGATGCGAGCAACTGCGCGGTCGCGCTGCCGCGCGCCTCGTTCTGCTTCAGCGTCTGCTCGAGCTGGTCGACTTCGCTGCCGCCGCCGAGCAACTCGCGCGCGGCGTCGAGCGAGCGGCGCGCCGCGGCGAGATCGTCGCGCTGCAGCGCGTCGGCCGCGCGGGCGAGCAGCTTGCGTCCGACCGCGTCGAGGCCGCGCCGCGCGACGTCGTTGTCGGGGTCCTGCGCGCGCGCAGCCTGGAACAGCTCGCGCGCGCTGTCGCGGTCGCCGGTCAGCCGGCCCGCATCGAGTGCGCGCTGGCCGCGCGCGAGCGTGTCGTTGAACTCGGTGTGCGGCAGCAGCAGGCGCAGCCGGTCCTGATACTTCCATGCCGCGAAGCCGACGCCGGCGAGCACGAGGAGCACGACGAGCGGCAGCGCGACGCGGCGCGGCGGACGCGGCGCGCGGTGCTCGGCGCCGAGCCGCGCGCCGCGGTCCGCGCGCAGGCTCTCGTCGCCGGCCGCGGCGACGATCTGGTCGAGCCGGCCGAGCGCGGGCTCGG
>DASWOS010000002.1:0-1972 GCA_036398645.1 Dokdonella sp.
GGCGCTCGAAGGCTTCACCATGTTCGCGCTGAACCAGGGCGAGGTCTGCACCTGCCCGAGCCGCGCGTTGATCCACGAGTCGATCTACGACCGCTTCATGGAGCGCGCGCTCGCGCGCGTCGGCGCGATCAAGCAAGGCAACCCGCTCGATCCGACCACGATGATCGGCGCGCAGGCGTCGAACGAGCAGCTCGAGAAGATCCTGTCCTACATCGACATCGGCAAGCAGGAAGGCGCGCAGGTGCTGGCCGGCGGCGAGCGCACCGTGCTCGACGGCGATCTCGAGGGCGGCTACTACGTCAAGCCGACCGTGTTCCGCGGGCACAACCGCATGCGCATCTTCCAGGAGGAGATCTTCGGCCCGGTCGTCTCGGTGACGACGTTCAAGAGCGACGAGGAAGCGCTGTCGATCGCGAACGACACGCTGTACGGCCTCGGCGCGGGCGTGTGGACGCGCGACGGCACGCGCGCGTACCGCTTCGGCCGCGAGATTCAGGCCGGCCGCGTCTGGACGAACTGCTACCACGCGTATCCCGCGCACGCGGCGTTCGGCGGCTACAAGCAGAGCGGCATCGGCCGCGAGACGCACAAGATGATGCTCGACCACTATCAGCAGACGAAGAACCTGCTGGTCAGCTACTCGCCGAAGGCGCTCGGCTTCTTCTGACGAGGCGGCGCGGCGCCGCCGGATCGCAGGCGCGGTCCGGCGGTGCACGTCCTTCCGAGCATGAGCACTCCCGAAACGCTGCCTGCGCAGGTCGTCGCGACGCCGGCCGCGCTCGCGCTGATCGAGCGCCTGCGCGCGAAGCACGGCGCGCTGATGTTCCACCAGTCCGGCGGCTGCTGCGACGGCTCGTCGCCGATGTGCTATCCGCTCGGCGAGTTCATCGTCGGCGACCGCGACGTGCAACTCGGCACGATCGGCGGCGCACCGTTCTACATCAGCGCACCGCAGTTCGAGTACTGGAAGCACACGCAGCTCGTCATCGACGTCGTCGACGGCCGCGGCGGCATGTTCTCGCTCGAGAACGGCGAAGGCGTACGCTTCCTGGTGCGCTCGCGCCTGTTCAGCGACGCGGAATTCGACGCGTTGCGCGCGGCCGGCCGCGCCTGAGCGGCGCGGCGGCGACCCCGCTCGGCGGTCGTCGGCGTTACACGCCGATGCGATGACGCATCCGACCGCCATGCCTTACCCTCGCCGCATGGGGGGCGAGAAAACCGACGAGGAACTCATGCTCGCGTACGCCGACGGCGACCTGATCGCGTTCGAGATCCTCTACCGGCGTCACCGCGCGACGCTGTACCGCTTCCTGCTGCGCAGCCTGCACCATCGCGCCGACGCCGACGAGCTGTTCCAGGAGTGCTGGAGCCGGCTGATCGCCGCGCGCGAGCGCTACCGGCCCGAGGCGAAGTTCACGACCTGGCTGTTGCAGATCGCGCACAACCTCGTCGTCGACCGCTTCCGCCGCCGCCGGCCGCAGGTATCCGACGGCGACGCCGAGTCGGCGCTGCGCGCGCTCGACGCGCCGGAGTCCGAGCAGCCCGACCGCGTGCTCAGCGAGTTCGAACAGCGGCGCCGGCTGCAGCTCGCGCTCGAGGAGCTGCCCGACGAGCAGCGCGTCGCGTTCCTGCTGCGCGTCGAGAACGGGCTCGGTCTCGAGGAGATCGCCGAGGTCACCGGCGTCGGCCGCGAGACCGTGAAGTCGCGCCTGCGCTACGCGCTCGCGAGGATTCGCGCGAGGTTCGCGCCGTGAACGCGCGGCGGCCGCCCGACGACGCGCTCGAGCGCCTGCTCGAGGACGGCGGCGGCGAGCTCGGCGCGCTGTACCGGCGCCTGCCGCGCGCCGAACCGCCGCGACGGCTCGACCGCAGCGTGCTCGGCGACGCGGCGCGCGCGGTGCGCGGCGCGCGGCCGCGGCGACACCGCTGGCTGGTCGCGCTCGGCACGACGGCCGGCGTCGCGCTCGCGGCC
>DASWOS010000003.1:0-8808 GCA_036398645.1 Dokdonella sp.
CGGCCTCGACGCCGTTGCAGCCGCGCTCGATCGAGATCGCGAACTGGTTCGTCGTGCTCTGCAGGATCTTGCCGTACGCGATCGCGTGCGGATCGAACAGGCCGACGATCCAGGCGCAGACCTGAGCGATCGCGCTCGTGAACGGCACGATGATCCAATGGTCGACCGGCTGCCACAGCTCGGCGACGAACAGCACGGCCAGGCACACGAGGAAGATCAGCATGAAGCGCAGCATCCGCGCAGCATACCGGATCGCCGATGGCAGGGCGGCGAACCCACGTCGCGACGCCGGTCCGGCGCCGTCCGGCTCCTGCTAGGATGCGGCGATGAACCCCGCGCCGAACCTGTTCCTGGTCGGGCCGATGGGCGCCGGCAAGACGACGATCGGACGCCAGATCGGCGAGCTGTTCCGGCTGCCGTTCCTCGACCTCGACCACGAGATCGAGGCGCGCACCGGCGCCTCGGTCGGCCTGATCTTCGAGCTCGAGGGCGAGGCCGGCTTCCGCCGCCGCGAGAGCGCGCTGCTCGCCGAGCTGACCGCGCGCAACGGCATCGTGCTCGCGACCGGCGGCGGCGCGGTGCTCGACGCGGACAATCGCCGCCGGCTGCGCGAGCGCGGCTTCGTCGTCTGGCTCGACGCGGCGCTCGACGCGCAGCTCGCGCGGCTCGCGCGCGACCGTCAACGGCCGCTGCTGAACGCGCCGGATCGCCGCGAGCGCCTCGAGCGCCTCGCCGCCGAGCGCGATCCGCTCTACGCCGAGGTCGCGGACCTGCGCCTCGCCTCGGTCGGCGTCGGCAACAGCATGCATCTCGCGCACGACCTGATCGACCTGCTCGAGGCACGCTGGCAGCGCGGCGCCGTGCGCGCGACCGCATGAGCGTCGCGACCGTCGAGGTCGCGCTCGGCGAGCGCGCTTATCCGATCTGGATCGGCGCCGGCTTGCTCGCCGACGCCGCGCGCTGGCGCGCGGCCGTGCGCGGCCGCCACGTGCTCGTCGTCAGCAACGCGACCGTCGCGCCGCTCTACCTCGCCCGCGTCGAAGCCGGCCTCGACGGCTTCGCGGCGGCGTCGCTGACGTTGCCGGACGGCGAGGCGTACAAGACGCTGGCGAGCGTCGAGCGCGTGTTCGACGCGCTCGCCGTGCTCGGCGCGCACCGCGACGCGACCGTCGTCGCGCTCGGCGGCGGCGTCGTCGGCGACCTCGCCGGCTTCGCCGCGGCGTGCTGGATGCGCGGCGTCGACTGCGTGCAGATGCCGACGACGCTGCTCGCGATGGTCGATTCGTCGGTCGGCGGCAAGACCGGCGTGAACCTCGCCGCCGGCAAGAATCTCGTCGGCGCGTTCCATCAGCCGCGCGCGGTCGTCGCCGACACCGGCACGCTCGCGACGCTGCCGCCGCGCGAGTACCGCGCCGGGCTCGCCGAGGTCGTCAAGTACGGCGCGATCGGCGACGCCGCGTTCCTCGCCTGGCTCGAGCGGCACGCCGACGCGCTGAACGCGCGCGACGCGGCCGCGCTGACCGCGGCCGTCGCGGCGAGCTGCCGTTACAAGGCCGGCGTCGTCGCGCGCGACGAGCACGAGCGCGGCGAACGCGCGCTGCTGAACTTCGGCCACACGTTCGCGCACGCGCTCGAGAGCGAGACCGGCTACACGACGCTGCTGCACGGCGAGGCCGTCGCGATCGGCATGGTGCTCGCCGCGCGGCTGTCGGCCGAGCTCGGCCGCGCGCCGGCCGCCGACGCGCACCGGCTCGCCGCGCTGCTCGGCGCGCTCGGGTTGCCGGTCGCGCCGCCGCCCTGCGACGCCGCGCGCCTGCTCGAGCGCATGCGGCTCGACAAGAAGAACCTGAGCGGCCGGCTGCGCCTGATCCTCTGGCGCGGCGTCGGCCGCGCCGAGATCGTCGCGGACGTCGACGAGGCGGCGATCCTCGGCGTGCTCTCGGCCGGCGACCGCGACGCCGCCTGACGCCGGCCGCGCCGCGCGGCTACAATCCTGCGTTCGCCATGCGCCTCTACATGCAGACCCGACCGAGCGGCGCCGAAGCGCCGCGCTACTACCAGATCGTGCTGCAGCAGGACCTGCTCGGCAGCTGGCTGCTGTTCCGCGAATGGGGCCTGCAGGGCGGCCGCGCGAGCAGCCGGCGCGACGTGTTCCTCGAGCGCGACGCCGCGCTCAGCGCGTTCGAGCAGGCGCGCGACGCGCAGCTCAAGCGCGGCTTCCACGTGATGTTCAGCCAGGGCACGGACGGACCGCATGCAAGCTGATCCGACGAACGCGGCGGCCGCGCCGGCCGCCGGCGCGGCGGAGTTCCGCTTCCTGCGCGCGCTGCGGCGCGAGCCGGTCGACGCGACGCCGGTCTGGATCATGCGCCAGGCCGGCCGCTACCTGCCCGAGTATCGCGCCACGCGCGCGCGCGCCGGCAGCTTCCTCGCGCTCGCGCAGACGCCCGAGCTCGCCTGCGAGGTCACGCTGCAGCCGCTGCGCCGGTTCGCGCTCGACGCGGCGATCCTGTTCTCCGACATCCTGACCGTGCCCGACGCGATGGGCCTCGGCCTGCACTTCGTCGACGGCGAAGGGCCGAAGCTCGCGCACCCGGTGCGCTGTGCGGCCGACGTCGCGCGGCTCGGCGTGCCGGACCCGGAGACCGATCTGCGCTACGTCGTCGACGCGGTGCGCCTCGTGCGCCGCGAGCTCGGCGCGCGCGCGCCGCTGATCGGTTTCTCCGGCAGCCCGTGGACGCTCGCGTGCTACATGATCGAAGGCGAAGGTTCGTCGAGCTTCGCGCGCGCGAAGGCGCTCGCGCTCGACGACCCGACGACGATGCACCGGCTGCTCGACGTGCTCGCGCGCGCGGTCGCCGCCTACCTCGCCGCACAGGCCGCCGCCGGCGCACAGGCGCTGATGGTGTTCGACACCTGGGGCGGCCTGCTCGCGCCGCGCGCGTTCGGCGAGCTGTCGCTGCGCTACCTCGCCGGCGTCGTCGCGCGGCTGCGCGCCGAGCCGGCCGCGCGCGAGGTGCCGGTCGTTCTGTTCTCGAAAGGCGCGAACGGCCACCTCGAAGCACTCGCCGACACCGGCTGCGCCGCGCTCGGCGTCGACTGGACGATCGCGATCGGCGCCGCGCGCGCACGCGTCGGCGCGCGTGTCGCGCTGCAAGGCAATCTCGATCCGGCCGTGCTCGCCGCGTCGCCGGAGACGATCCGTACCGAGGTGCGCGCCGTGCTCGACGACTTCGGTCCGCATCCGGGCCACGTGTTCAACCTCGGCCACGGCATCACGCCGGACGTCGATCCGGCGCACGTCGGCGTGCTCGTCGACGCGGTGCACGAGTTCAGCCGGCGCGCGGGCTGACGCGGCGCGGCGCGCGTTCGATCGAAGCGCGAGCGCGCTCGCCGCGCGCTATGCGACGACCGGCGCCGCCGTGGTGGATTCGACCGCGGCCAGCGCCGCGGCGAGCATCGCCGAAGTGACCGGCTTGCGCAGCAGCAGGTCGATGCCGGCCGCGCGCACGCGCTGCTCCTCGTCGCCGACCGAGCGCGCGGTCACCGCGATCAGCGGCAGGCGCGCGCCGTCGCTCTCGGCGGAACGGATCAGCTGCGCGAGCTTCAGCCCGTCGATGCCGGGCAGGTCGAGATCGAGCAGCGCGAGGTCGTAGCGCGCGCTGCGCAGCTCGGTCAGCGCGGCGAGCCCGTTCGACACGTGCGTCGTGCGATGGCCGAGCCCGCGCAGCAGGCCGGCGACGACCTCGGCGACGGTCGCGTCGTCCTCGACGAGCAGCACGTCGAGCGCGCGCCGCGGCGAGGCCGGCGCGACGGCGCGCTCGCGCACGCGCCCGGGCGCCGCGTAGACCGGCAGGTCGACGTCGAACACGCTGCCTTCGCCGAGCGTGCTCGACACCGAGATCGTGCCGCCCATTAGCAGCGTCAGCTCGCGGCAGATCGCGAGTCCGAGGCCGCTGCCGCCGTGCCGGCGCAGGACGCCTTCGGCCTGCTCGAAGCGGTTGAACAGTCGCGCGCAGACCTCGGCGCTCATGCCGGGCCCGGTGTCGGCGACGCGGATGCGCAGATGCTGCGGGCCGAGCGGCGACAGCTCGATCGACACGCCGCCCCGCTCGGTGAACTTCAGCGCGTTGTTGACGAGGTTCAGCAGGATCTGCTTGATGCGCACCGCATCGCCCCAGATCCGCTCCGGCACGCCGTCGCCGACGCGCACGCTGATCGCGAGATCCTTGCGCGCGGCGAGCGGCTGCTGCAGCTCGGCGACCTCGCGCGCGATCGCGGCCGGATCGAGCGGCTCGTCGTCGAGCGCGAGCTTGCCGGCGTCGATCCGCGCGAGGTCGAGGCTGTCGTTGACGAGCCGGAGCAGCAGCGCGCCGGACTGGTGGATCGCCTGCGCGTAGCTGCGCTGGCGCGCGTCGAGCGGCGTCGCGAGCAGCAGCTCGCTCATGCCGAGCACGCCGGTCATCGGCGTACGGATCTCGTGCCCGATCGTCGCGAAGAACTGCGACTTCGCCTCGGTGAGCTGCTCGGCGCTGCGCCGGCGCTCCTCGGCCAGCGCGAACGCGTGACGCCGGCGGACCCGCGCGCGGTAGCCGACGAAGCCGGCCCAGGCGAGCAGCGCCGCGCCGAGCGCGTACGCGGCGTACGCGCCCGGCGTCGCCCACGGCGGGCTCGCGACGTGGATCGCGAGCGGCGCGGCGTAATCGGTCCAAGCGCCGTCCGCGTTCGCCGCGCGCAGCTTCAATCGGTACGTGCCGGGCGCGAGCCGCGAGTAGACGCGCTCGCCGCGCGGCGCGTCGACCCAGTCCGGATCGAAGCCGTCGAGCTTGAACCGGTAGCGGTTCGCGGCCGGGTTCGCGTACGAGAGCACGCGCGCCTCGACGCGGAAGTTGAGATCGTCGTAGCGCAGCTCGATCGGCCGCGCCGGATCGAGCGGCAGCACGCGCCCGTCGCGGCGCACGCCGAGCGCGGTCACGCGCAGCACCGGCGGCGCGCTGTCGAGCTGCAGCGCGGCCGGGTCGAACGCGACGACGCCGGCGAGCGTGCCGGCGTACAGCGTGCCGTCCGGCGCCGCGGCGAGCGCGCCGGCGAGGAACTCCGGGCTCGGCAGGCCGTCGCTGCTGTCGAAGCGGCGGATCGCCGCGCTGCGCGCGTCGACGTGCCAGAGCCCGCGCGGCGAGGTGACCCAGACGCCGCCGTCGGCCGACACCGCGAGCGCGGCCGCGGTCATCGGCGGCCAGCCGGCGGCGGCGTCGAGGCGCTGCTCGAGCCGCACGCCGCCGTCGAGCCGATAGCGCTCCAACGCGCCGAGCCGGTGCAGCCAGAGCGAGCCGTCCGGCGCGAACGCGAGCCCGTCGATCGGCTCGTGCGGCAGCTCGGCCACGTCGACGAAACGGTCCTGATCCGCCGCGTAGCGCTCGACGCCGCTCGCGGTCGCGAGCCACGGCGTCGCGCTGCCGTCGAGCACGAGTTCGGTCACGTCGCTGTCGCCGAGCGTCTTCGCCGACGGCGTGTAGCGCGCGACGACGCGCGGTGGGTCCGGCGCGAGCCGCGCGACGCCGCCGCCGTGCGAGCTGGCCCAGATGCTGCGGTCCGGCGCGCGCCGCAACTGGTCGACGAAGCCCGGCGGCAGCGCGTCGGCGCGCATCAGGTCGACCGGCAGCGCGACGAGCTGGCGCGGCGGATCGAGCGCGTACACGCCGAGCCCCTCCTGCGAGCCGACCCACAGCCGACCCGCGTCGTCGGGCAGCACCTGCGTCAGCAACGTGCCGCGGATGCCGAGCCGCGCGCTCCAGCGCTCGATCGCGCCGCTCGCCGGATCGATGCGGTCGAGGCCGTCGTTGCCGCCGGCGGCCCATACCGCGCCGGCCGCGTCGACGCCGAGCGCCTGCACCGAGCGGTGCGTCAGGCTCGCCGGATCGCCGGCCACGTGGCGGAACGCGGTGAAGTTGCGCCAGTGCGGCGGCAGCCGCGCGACGCCGCCGTCGGCGGTCGCGAACCAGAGCCCGCCCTCGGCGTCGCCGAACACGTCCATCGTGCGCGCGCCGGGATAGCTGCCCGGCGTCGGCTCGTCGCCGCTGTAGCGCTGCAGCCCGCGCGCGTCGAGCCGCGCGAGGCCGCGGCGCAGGCCGATCCACAGCGTGCCGTCGTTCGCGCGCACCAGCGCGATGACCGACAGCGGCGCGCTGCCGCCGCCGTCGATCTCGCCGGCGTAGCGCAGCTCCGCGTCGACGCGGAACAGGCCCTTCAGCGTGCCGACCAGCACGCTGCCGTCGCTCTCGGGCAGCAGCGTCATGACCATCGGCGGACCCGACCGCGCGGCCATCGGCGGCAGCTCGACGTGCACGATGCGGCCGTCGGCCTCGCGCACGTCGAGGCCGACGTCGGTGCCGATCCAGAGCCGGTCGCGCGCGTCCGCGTACAGCGACTGCACCGTGCTCGAGCGCAGGCTCGCCGGGTCCTCGGCGTCGTGGTCGACGTGCAGGAAGCTGCCGTCGTCCTGCAGGCGGTTCAGGCCGCCGAGATAGGTGCCGACCCAGATCGCGCCGGACGCGTCCTCGGTGATCGCGAACAGGTCGTTGCTGCCGAGCGTGCCGAGCTCGTTGGGCCGGTGCATCCAGTGGCGGAAGCCGGAGCCGTCGGCTTCGAGCCGGTTCAGACCGGAGCTCTCGCCGCCGCACCAGAGTGCGCCGGCGTGGTCGACGAAGATCGTCGAGACGTCGTTCGACGGCAGCGAGGCCGGATCGGCCGGGTCGTGGCGATAGATGCGGAAGCCGACGCCGTCGTAGCGCGCGAGGCCGTCGCGCGTGCCGACCCAGATGAAGCCGGCGCGGTCCTGCGCGATCTTGTACGTGTGGTCCGACGGCAGGCCGTCGGCGACGGTCAGCGGCACGAACTGCGGCGGAGCCGGCGGCGGTCCGGCGTGCGCCGACGCAACCAATGCGAATGCGAACAGCGAGGACGCGAGCTGTCGGCGCATGCGGAAGAATCCCCCTTGCCCGCATACTGCCACGCGCGCGCCGCGCCGCCTAGAATCGTGCGATGCCGCCGCCGCGCCTGCCGCTCCGCCTGATCCTGCTCGCCGCGCTCGCGCTCGGCGCGGCGGTGCTGATCGGCCTCGTCGTCACGACGCTGAACGGGCTGCTCGAGCTCTACCAGCGCGTCGCCGAGCTGCCGCTCTGGCTGCGCGTGCCGCTGGCCGCCGCGGCCGCGCTCGTCGTCGCCGCGATCGCGGGGCTGCTCTGGACGCTCGCGCGCCCGGCGCGCGGCGGCGCGGCGCGCTCCGCGGCCGCGCCGGTCTCGCGCGCCGAGATCGAGGCGCGCCTCGACGATCTGCGCGGCCGCCGCACGGAGACGGCCGCGCTCGACGCGGAGCTCGCCGAGCTCGACCGGCGCCGCGCGAGCGGCGAGGTCTACGTCGCGCTGTTCGGCGAGATCTCGACCGGCAAGTCGAGCCTCGTGCACGCGCTCGCGCCCGACGCGCCGGCGGCGAGCGACGTGCGCGGCGGCACGACGCGTGCGGTCGCGCACCATCGCGGCCGCCTGCCGGACGGACGCGCGCTCGTGCTCGCCGACGTGCCGGGCAGCGCCGAAGTCGGCGGCCGCGCGCGCGAGCAGATCGCGCGCGACGAGGCGCTGCGCGCGCACGCGGTCGTCTACGTCTGCGTCGCGGACCTGACCCGCGCGCAGGACGCCGAGCTCGCGTGGCTCGCCGGCTTCGGCAAGCCGCTCGTCGTCGCGTTGAACAAGGCCGACCTCTACGACGAGCGCGAACGCGCGGCGCTGCTCGCGAAGCTCGGCGAGCGCTGCGCCGGCCGCGCACGCGCGGTCGTCGCGATCAGCGCCGGCGGCAGCGAGCGCTACGAGCGCGTGCTCGCCGACGGCCGCCGCGAGCGCGTCGAGCGCGAGCGCGCGAGCGACGTCGCCGCGCTGGCCGACGCGCTCTCGGCGCTGACCGCGCCCGGCGCCGCCGCGCTCGAGCCGGCGCGCGAGGCCGCCGTGCTCGCCGAGGTCGGCCGCCGCGGCGACGCGCTCGCGCGCGAGGCGGCCGCGCGCGAATCCGCCGCCGCGATCGCGAAGTACACGCGCCGCGCGATCGTCGGTGCGCTCGCCGCGGTCGCGCCCGGCAGCGACCTGCTGATCCAGGGTGCGCTCGGCACCGCGCTCGTGCGCGAGCTCGCGCGGATCCACGGCGTCGCGGTGCGCGAGATCGACGTCGACGCGCTGCTCGCGCGCGTCGGCCTGACCGTGCGCAACACGACCGCGCTCGTGCTCGCGATCGCCGGCAACGCGCTGAAGGCGTTCCCGGGACTCGGCACGCTCGGCGGCGGCGCGCTGCACGCGATCGCGTACGGGCTCGTGTTCGACAGCCTCGGCCGCGCGATCGCGGCGACGCTCGCCGAGCGCGCCGGGCTCGACACGGCCGACGTCGAGGCGCGCGTGCGCGCGCTGCTCGCCGAGCCCGCGCGCGAGCGCATCGAGCGCGTGACGCGGCTCGCGCTCGCGGCGGCGCGCGAGCCGCGCGAGCGCTGACGCGGCGACGGCGCGACCCGGCGCGCGCGCGGCGGCGCCGCGGACGGCGCGATTCGATCCGATCCGCGGACGCTGCGTTCGCCGCCGCGCAGTGGAGACCGCCCTGCCTTTTTGCCACACTCGGCGCATGACCTTCGCCTTGCACCGCTGCGGCGCCGCGCTCGGCGCGCTCCTCGCCGCCGGCCCCGCGACCGCGGCGGCGGCGACGTATCGCTTCGACGCGGTGCACACGCAGATCTGGTTCAGCGTCGACCACGAGCGCTTCTCGCGTCCGCA
>DASWOS010000004.1:0-5260 GCA_036398645.1 Dokdonella sp.
GGTCGCCGCGTCCGGGTTCGCGCCGAAGTCGGTCTGCAGCGCGCCGGCCGGGATCACGTTCTCGAACGTGCCGGCCGCCGGCGCGGTCACCGTGATCGTGACCGTGCAGCTGCCGACGGCCGGGATCTGCGCGCCGGCGCCCAGCGTGACCGCGGTCGCGCCGGCAGTGCCGTCGACGCTGCCGCCGGCGCAGTCGGTCGCGGCCTGCGGCGGATCGGCGACGACGACGCCGCCCGGCAGCGTATCGGTCAGCGCGGCGGTCAGCGTCGCCGGCGAACCGTTCGCGTTGGTCAGCGTGATCGTCAGCGTGCTGAGGCTGCCGGCGGAGACGACCGCCGGATCGAAGCGCTTCGCCAGCGTCGGCACCGCGCCGCCCTGCTGCAGCTCGAACGCGCCGATGTCGGCGGCGGCGCCGGAGACGCGCACGAAGCCGGCACCGCGCTGGTCGAACACGAGCCCGCTCGAGTCGTTGCCGGCATCGATCGCCGGGCTGCCGTCGCCGAGCGCGTGCGTCTGCGTCGCGCCGCCGTTGTCGGCGAGCGGCTGCAGCAGCGGATCGGCGGTGATCGTGCCCGGCGGCATCGACGCCCCCGCCGCGTGCTGGATCAGATTGTTCGCGCCGGTCACTTCCGCGGAGGTCCAGACGTCGCTCTCGTTGGCGCCGGTCAGGTTGTTCGAGACGATCGTGCTCTGCAGGTCGATCTGGTACGTGTACTGGCTGCCGCTGATGCCGGCACCGCGAAACGAGGCGTGGTTGAACGCGATCGTGCTGTTGCTGAATTGCGCGCCGCCGCCGTCGACCAGCACGCCGCCGCCTTCGTAGGCGGTGTTGCCGGAGATCGTGCTGTCGACGATCGAAGACGGCGCCGGCCCGTATTCGCCGAAGCTGAGGTTGACGCCGCCGCCGTCCGCGCCGGCCGTGTTGCCGGACACCGTGCTGCTGGTCAGCTGCAGCGAGCAGCCGCGGCAGAGCACGCCGCCGCCGCCTTCGTCGGTACCGCCGTCGTTGCCGGCGTAGTTGTCCGCGATCGTCGTGCCGTCGATGTACAGGTAGCCGTATTCGGCCGCGATCACGCCGCCGCCGGCCGAATCGGCATGGTTACCGGCGACGACGGAGTCGTCGATCTCGACGCTCGGCGACTGGAATGCGCGCAGGCCGCCGGCGGCGCCGTAGCGGCCCGGCGAGCCGACCGTGTTGCCGGTCAGCGTCAGGCTGCGCAGGCGCACGCCGCCGACCGCGGCGATGCCGCCGCCCTGCGGTGCGCAGACGCCGCAATAGGAATACGCGACGTTGCCGCTGATCGCGCCGCGCAGCACGTCGAGCGAGGCGCTGAGGTGGTCCGGATGCGAACCGACCGCGAGGCCGCCGCCGAAGACCTCGGCGCCGTTGGAGTGCCCGGTGTTGCCGGTGATCGTGCTGTCGGTCAGCTGGGTCGCGCCGAGCGCGAAGATCGCGCCGCCCTCGGCGACCGAGTTGAACGAGTTGCCGCGGTTCCAGACGCGGTTGTTCGCGAACGTGCTGCCGACCGCGGTCAGCGTGCCGCCGACGGCGAGCGCGCCGCCGCGCACGCGGCCGGTGCCGTCGAGCGTGTTGCCGACGAACGTCGCGTCGGTCAGTGTCGCGTTGCCGGCGACGGCCGCGCCGCCGCCGCGATTGCCGCTGACGCTCGCGTCGCCGGCCGCGCAGGAGACGAGCGCGACGTCGGTCAGGGTCAGGCTGCCGTCGGCGACGACGCAGCCGCCGCTGTCGGCGGCACGGCCGTGCGTCAGCGTGAGCCCGGTCAGCGTCAGCGTGCCGGAGCCGTGGTGCTCGAGCACGCGGCTCGCGTCGTTGCCGCTGATCGTCAGCGCCGCGGAGCCGGGCCCGCGGATCGTCAGGCTCGGCAGCGTGGAGGCGATCGCGCCGCTGCTCAGCGAGATCGCGGCGCATGCGAGCTGGCTCGCGTCGACCGTCGCGCCGTCGGTCGCCTGCGCGACGGCGGCGCGCAGGCTGCCGGCGCCGGCGTCCGCGCAGTTCGTGACGACGAGCGCGCCGGCCGGCGTCGGCTTCGCGGCGGCGCCGAACGCGCCGGCCGGCACGAACAGTGCGGAAGCGAGACAGGCGGCGAGCGGCCGCAGGCGCAGGCGGCGGGCGGCGGGGCGAAAGTCGTCGGCATTCATCGTCGGAGCTCCGGTCGAGAGGCGGCCGCCGCGTCGGGTCGTGCGGTTCGGCCGGTTTCAGCATGCCAGCGACGCGATGGCCGGGCCATTCCGGCTCTGTTCGGGCCGCGTTCGGCGCGCGTTCCGGCGCGCCGCCGCGCGGGCTCAGTCGGCGTAGGCGCCGCCGAAGCCGTTCGCGAACAGCGAGTCCTCGGCGGTGAAGCGCGCGACCGTCATGTCGCGGTTGAACAGCCCCTGGCGCGGCTGGTACTGCCAGTTGCGCCAGCCGATCAGGACGGTGCGGTTGCGCTCGTCGACGAACACGCCCTGCGGCGCCGGGCGCGAGCGCGCGGCGGTGTCGATGCCGTTCGACGGGAACGTGATCGCGGTCAGCGCGCGCACCGCGTGCGCGCGGCGGTCGACCTGGATCAGCGCCTGCTGGTAGTCGGTGTAGTCGTCCGGGAACAGGCCGGCGGTCATGAACGTCGCGACGACGTCGCCGCTGCCGGGGCGCTCGGCGACGCCCAGCGTCTCGACGCGGTAGCCGGGCAGGTAGTGGAACAGGCCGCCGTCGCCGAAGTCGGCGGCGAGCGTGCCGTCCGGCCCGAGCTCGGCGAGCATGACCTCCGGGTCGACGGCGCCGTCGATGTCGTGCCAGTAGTCGCCGGCGACGAGGACCGCGCCGTCGTGGCGCAGCGCGATCGCGGTCGGCAGCACCTCGCCGAAGGTATCGCCGGGCGGCAGCGTCAGATAGCGCACGCCGCCGTCGCCGAAATCGTCCGCGAGCGCACCGCTCGCGGCGTCGAACGCGATCACGAAGCCCTCGGCGTCGCCGACGTTCGAGGTCGGCGTGTTGCCGGTCACGAGCAGCCGGCGGCCGCCGGCCGGCGCGTCGGCGACGACGAGGCCGTTGGTCGCCACGTAGTCGCCGCCGTCGACGACGCGGTCGAGCTGGTACAGCGCGCGGCCGGGCAGCCCGTCGAGATTACCGAATGCCGCATCGAGCGATCCGGTCGCGGCGTCGAGCTTGATCAGGCCGATGCCGGGATTCGACGCGCCGCCGGCGGCCGACGGCGTGCTCATGTTTCCGGCGACGTAGATCGCGCCGTCGTCGACGACGATCGCCGCGGCGACGTCGTCGTCGGAGCCGCCGAGGTCGAACGCGACCTGCACGTGGCCGCCGTCGCCGAAGCCGTCGCAGACGGCGCCGCTGATCTCGAAGCAGTCGACGACGACGTCGGCACCGCGGCCGAGCACCGCCTCGGCCGCATAGAAGCGCGTGCCGGCCTTGGTCACCGCGCGCACCTCGGTACCGGTCGGCGCGAGCAGCAGCCGGCCGCCGTCGCCGACCGCGGCGTCCGGGCTGCCCTCGGCGACGAGCTTCGCAATCGCCAGCGCGTCGTCGCCGCCGTCGGCCGAGCGGTTGAAGCCGGCGATCCAGTAGCCGCCGTCGGCGTCCTGGAACGCGGCGAGCGGCTCGTCCCACTGGCGGACGCCGTTCTCGAATTCGAGCGTGGTCGAGCCGCCGGTGCCGAATGACGGATCGAGCGTGAAGTCGGACGGCCCGGTCGCCGGCAGCGTGCCGGCCTGCGCGGTCACGGCGGACAGGGAGACGGTCAGCGCGAGCGCGCGGACGAGGGCGTTCTGGCGATGGTTCATGGCGATCCCGTGTGAAAGGTCGTGTGAAAGGTCGTGGCGGAGCGGATGCGCACGCGGCAGCCCGCGTCCGTCGCCCACGATGAGCGCACGCCGCGCGACGGCGCCATTCCTCGCGCATTCACTTCGCATTCGCTTCGTTTAGCGCGTCGCGCTCACGGCGCGGCCGTCGCCGGCGTGTCGACGTGCGCGAGCAGCTCGCGCGGGATCGGCCGCTCGCCGGCGAGGCGGAGCGCGTCCGCGGCCGCCGCACGCTCGAATTCCGCGGCGCCCTGCGCACGCGCGAGGCGCAGGCGCAGCAGCGCGCAGTCGAAGTCCCGGTCGGCCCAGACGCCGACGCGGCCGACCTGCGCGGCGGCCTCGGCGAGACGCCCGCGTTCGAGCAGCCACGGCACGTACGCTTCGGCGACCGCGGCGATCGTGCTCGGCAGGCCGCCCGCCTCGGCCTGGCGCAAGGCGAGCCGGTACGCGTCGTCGGCGAGCGCGAGGCGACCGTGCCGGCGCGCGCGCTCGGCCAGCGCGAGCGCGCGGAACGGCGACGCGTGCGTCGCCGGCGCGGCCGCGATCGCGGCGAGCGTGCGCGCCTCGGCGTCGGCGCCGTCGTCGCCGCCGCCGAGCACGCGCTCGCGCAGCAGCGCGGCGCGCGCGCGCAGGTCGTCGTCGCCGGCCGGCGGCGGCTCGACCGGCAGCGCCGCCGCGGCGCGCGCGGCGTCGTCGGCGCGGCCCTCGCGCAGCGCGATCTCGCTCTCGAGCATCAGCAGCCGCTCGAGATCGCGCGTCTCGGCGAGACCGGGCACGTTGTCGGCGCGGATCGCGGCGAGCAGCGCGCGGCTTTCGCGCAGGCGTCCGACCGCGGCGAGCGCGCGCGCGCGGCGCAGCGCGCTGCCGCGCCGCTGCAGCGGGTCGCCGGCCTGCGCGGCGAGCGCCCAGAAGCGCTCGCTGGTCGCGAGCGCGTCGGCGTGGCGCAGCTGCGCCGACTGCACGAGCATGCGCGCGGCCAGCGCGCTCGACAGCTCGCGCACGGCGCCGGCTTCGTCGAACAGCTGCAGCGCGCGCGAGATCTGCAGATCGGCCTCGGCGAGCGCGCCGCGCTCGTAGTCGAGCAGGCCGAGGTTGTCGTCGACGCGCGCGACGCCGAGCGCGTCGCCGAGCCGCTCGAACTGCAGGCGCGCGCGGCCGAGGTAGAGGTTCGCCGCGTCGAGGTCGAGCAGCGCGACCGCCGCGACCGCGCGCGCGTTCAGCGCCGCGGCGAACTCCGCCGCGTACGTGTCGGCGGACGGCACGGCGAGCGCCGCGTCGGCGTCCGCGCGCGCCTCGGTCAGGCGGCCGACGCGCACGCGCGCGATCGCACGCACCGCCAGCGCGCGCATGCGCAGGCGCGGATCGTCGGCTGCGGCGAGGCGGTCGAGCAGCGCGCTCAGCGCCGCGTCGGCGGCCTCGAAGCGGCCGGCGCGCGCGTCGGTGC
>DASWOS010000005.1:0-4446 GCA_036398645.1 Dokdonella sp.
GTCAGCGAACCGTTCTGGCCGCAGCGCGGGCTGCTCGCGAATCCGCGCAGCCGCGGCTCGTTCGACCTGCAACGCGTACGCGCGCTCGCGGCGAACGGGCGCCTCGCCGCGGCGCGCGCGCTGCTCGACGAGCTCGGCGGCGATCCGCCGCCGGATGCGCGCGGCGGCCTCGCCGGCGACGTCGCCTCGGAACGCGCGCGGCTCGATCTCGCCGGCGGCGACGCCGAAGCGGCCGCCGCGGCCGCGCAGGCCGCCGTCGCGCAGCTGCCGACCGTCGACGAGGCCTACGAGCGCGCGAGCGCCTGGCTCACGCTCGGCCGCGCGCTGCGCGCACTCGGCCGCGGCGACGACGCGCGCGCCGAGACCGACCAGTTCGCGAGCTGGGCGCGCGAGCGCGCCGCGCTGCCGCAGGTCGCGCTGCTCGCCGCGCTCGCCGAGGCCGAGCAGGCCTGGACCGAGCGGCGCCGCGATGAGGCGTACCGGGCCTACGCGGCCGCGCTCGACGTCGCCGAGCGCTGGAGCGTGCCGCGCGACCTCGCGACGGTCGCCGCGTCCTACGGCAACAGCTTGATCGCCGACGACGAGCTCGATCGCGCCGGCGCGGTCGTCGGCCGCGTCGCGCGCTGGGCCGAGCAGGACTTCGACTGCGCGCTGCTGCAGGCGCGCCTGTACCGCGCGCTCGGCCAGACCACGGCCTGGCAGGCGGCGCTAGCGCGGGCGCGCGGGCTCGCCGGCGAGCGGCCGATTCCGGCGTCCGCGGCGGCGCCGCGCCCGGCGCGGCCCGATGCGGCGGCCGACGGCGCACGCGTGGACGACCGCCTCGCGGCGCCGGCGCGGCAACGTTCGCTCACGCAGAACGAGCGCCGCGCGAACGAATAGCGAGTGCCGCGACGCGGCCGCGCGCCTAGGCTCCGCGGCCGCCGTCCCATTCCACGATCGGAGAATCCATGCGCACCGTCCTCGTCGTCGCCACCGCTGCCGCCGCGGCGCTCGCCGGCCATGCCGCCGCGGGCACGTTCATCGACGTCGGCCCCGGCCAGCTGACCAGCCTTTCGCGCAACGGCCGCATCGCCGCCAGCAGCGCATGGCGCTGGAACAAGGATCGCGGCACCACGCCGCTGACCGGCTTCGTCTCCGGCAACGGCATGAACTCTTGGGCACAGCCGGTCGCCGGCGCCTGGACCGATGCGGACGGCAACACTGTCGCCGCGCTCGCGTACAGCAACAGCGATCTCGTCGGCGAACCGGTTGTCATCGGCGCCTGGCCCGGCGGCGTCGGCCTCGACGGTAGCCTCAGCGTCGCCTACGACGTGTCCGACACCGGCGTCGCGGTCGGCCTCGCCTACGACGAGACGGGCACCGCGATCGCATTCCGCTGGACCGCGGCCGGCGGCATGACGCGGCTCGCGGTGAACCGGCCGGCGAACGCGTCGCGCGCGAACGCGATCAGCGCCGACGGCAGCACGATCGTCGGCTGGAACGATCGCGACGACGGCAGCCGCACCGGCGTGATCTGGCGCGACGGCGTGCCGCTCGACCTCGTCGACGCGGCCGGCGCGCCGGTCGGCGAAGCGCTCGCGGTCAGCGCCGACGGCCGCGTCGCGTCCGGCACCGGCTACGTCGATGCGCAGAGCGGCGACGTCGAAGCCTGGCGCTGGACTGCGGAAACCGGCGTGCAGCCGATCGGCTGCCTCGGCGAGCTCGGCTGCGGGCCGGCCTACGGCGGCGCCGTCGCCGACGACGGCAGCGTCGTCGTCGGCTGGAACGGTGCCGATTTCGACCGCAGCGCGGCGATCTGGACCGCGACCGGCGGCATGCAGCCGCTCGCGGACTATCTCGCACAGAACGGCGTCGCCGTGCCGGACGGCTGGACGCTCGGCGCGGCGACCGCGGTCTCCGCCGACGGCGAGACGATCGGCGGCTGGGGCCTCGGCCCGACCGGCCTCGAATCGTTCGTCGCGGACCTGCACGATCCGGTCGCCGAGGCCAGCGTCGAGGCGCACGGCGTGGTCGATTCGAACACGCTGACGAGCGGACCGTTCGCCGGGGTGCCGGCCGGAACGCCGGTCACGCTGCGCTTCCGCATCGCCGCCGAAGACAGCGTCGAGCTCGAGCCCGGCGAGGACACCCGCTATCCGATCGAACTCGACACGTTCGAGCTGAGCGCCGGCACGGCGAGCGACACGCTCGTCGCGACCGACTTCGGTCCCGGCCTCGACCTCGCCAACGACTACCCGCTGTCCGACGGCATCCACCTGTTCTCGTCGCCGCTGTCGACGCCGGGGCAGTCGCTCGAATTCGAGCTGTTCAACCCCGGCGGCGACCTGTTCGACTCCGACGACCTCGACCGCATCAACCGCACGTTCGACGCGTCGTTTTTCGAGAAGATCGCCTGGTCGGTGTCGCAGGGCGACGCCGCGATGAGCGTCGACCTCGACACCGTGCGCATCGAGGACTACGCCGGCACGCCGCCGACCTACACGATCGGCGGCGACGTACGCGGGCTCGCCGGCAGCGGGCTCGTGCTGCAGCAGAACGGCGGCGACGACCTCGCGATCGGCGCCGACGGCGCGTTCGTCTTCGCCACGCCGCTCTCCGACGGCAGCGCGTACGCGGTCAGCGTGCTCGAGCAGCCGACCGATCCCGCGCAGACGTGCACGGTCGCGAACGGCAGCGGCAGCGTCGACGGCGCCGACGTCACGAACGTCGAGATCGACTGCACGACCGAGGTGACCGACCGCGTCTTCGCCGACGGCTTCGACGGCTGACGCGCCGTCCCGCCGCGATGCTCTCCGCCCGCTCCGCTCGTGCGGAGCCAGCGGCGCAAAGGCGCGCGGCCGAAGCCGTCGCGGTGGACAAAACCTGCCGCGGCGGCGATGCTCGCCGGCTCGTGAAAACGCGCGGATCGCGTCCGCCGGGAGCGCTTCGATGGCCGATCGTCCGGACGCCAACACACGTTCCGCAACGCCCACCGAGCGTGCCGGCCGCGGCGCGGCCGAGAACGCCGCGGGCCTGTCGGCGGCGGCGCTGCGCCTGCACGGCCAGGTCGCCGAGGCGCTGCAGCAAGGCCGGTTCGAGGACGCCGAGCTGCGGCTGAACGCGCTGCTCGCGCTCGCGCCGACGCATCCGGAAGTGCTGCGGCTGCACGCCGCGCTGCTCTGCAAGGTCCGGCGCTACGCCGAGGCGCTGCCGGTGCTCGCGCGCGCGCTCGCGCAGCGGCCGGCCGATCCGCGCCTGCTGACGCTGCTCGGCGGCGCGCTGCGCGAGACCGGCGACGCCGAAGGCTCGCTCGACGCGTTCCGGCGCTGCGTCGAGCACGCGCCGGCGAGCGCCGCGAACTGGTTCAATCTCGGCCTCGCGCTGGACCGGCAGGAACGGCTCGCCGAAGCGGGCGAGGCGATGCGGCAGGCGCTCGAACGCGACCCGACGCACGTGCCGGCGACGGTCGGCCTCGCGCGCATCCTGCAGTTCCTCGGTCGCATCGACGAGGCGCGCGTGCACTACCGGCGCGCGCTCGAGCTCGCGCCGCAGTCGGCGCAGGTCTGGTTCGGGCTGTCGACGCTGCGCACGGCGGCGTTCGACGCGGCCGACGTCGACGCGATGCAGCGGCTGTACGCGCACGCGGAGCTCGGCGAGGACGAGCGCATCGCGCTCGGCTTCGCGCTCGCCAAGGGTTTCGAGGATCAGGATCGCTACGTCGAGGCGTTCGCGACGCTGAGCGCGGCGAACGCGGCGAAGCGGCGCCGGCTGCGTTGGGACGCGACGGAGTTCTCGCGCTACGTCGACGCGGTCGTCGCGGCGTTCGAGGCGTCGGCCGCCGTGCGCGCGAGCGACGCGGCGCTCGGCGACGACGTCGTCTTCGTCGTCGGCATGCCGCGTTCCGGCTCGACGCTGGTAGAGCGGATCCTCGCCGCGCATCCGGAGGTCACCGGCGCGAACGAGCCGGCCGACCTGCCGGCGGTCGTCGCCGAGGAGTCGCGGCGGCGCGGACGGCCGTTCCCGGCCTGGGTGGGCCAGGCCGGCGCCGACGACTGGCAGCGGCTCGGCCGCCGCTATCTCGAGCGCGTCGCCGGCCGCCGCGCCGGCCGGCGCGTGCTCGTCGAAAAGGCGCTGCAGAACTGGAGCCACGTCGGCGCC
Organism: Dokdonella sp.; assembly: GCA_036398645.1. Taxonomy (GTDB): domain Bacteria; phylum Pseudomonadota; class Gammaproteobacteria; order Xanthomonadales; family Rhodanobacteraceae; genus Dokdonella_A. Next base: position 4,138 of record DASWOS010000005.1, read on the forward strand.
GCCGCGGCGATGCTGCCGGGCGCGCGCTTCGTCGATTGCCGCCGCGATCCGGTCGAGACCTGCCTCGCCTGCTTCCGCCAGCTGTTCGCGCGCGAGCACGCGTACGCGTACGACCTGACCGAGCTCGCCGCGTACTGGCGCGACTACGATCGCACGATGCAGGCCTGGCAGCGGCTGCATCCGCGGCGCGTCCACGTGCTCGCGCACGAGCGGCTGCTCGCCGACGCCGACGGCGAGATCCGCGCGCTGCTCGACTTCGGCGGGCTCGGTTTCGACGACGCCTGCCTGCGCTTCCACGAAGCCGAACGC
>DASWOS010000006.1:0-8210 GCA_036398645.1 Dokdonella sp.
GCGCGGTCGGATCGAAGCCAGCCTTGACGCGCAGCGGCCGGCCGAGCTTGAGCCTGGCCTCGAGCTCCTCGCGCTTGATGATCTCGTCGGCGCCGCGACCGATCAGGTCCAGCGCCTCTTGGATGTCGCTCATTTCGCTCCTCGAGGATCCGGCGCGGCGTACGGCACCGCGCCGGAAAGTATACTTTTTTATATGTAGAACGCGGTCGCGCCGACCGCGCGAACGCCGTGCGCGGTTAATAAATCGTTAGTTCACCGATCGCGCGCAAATCCTTGTCTTCATTGGCGTTGACGCGACTGCACGCGGCAATTATGGTACCGGGCCATTGCCCGGAGCGCGACCCGTGACCGACCGCTCAGATGCCTCACTGCCGGTACACCGCAAGGTCCGGCGTCTCGCGCTGCGGCGCCACATGCAGCGCAAGCATTTCCACTTCTATTCGCGCCGCTCGCACTGGACGTTCGTGCAGAACGTCGCCGCGACGCCGATCCGCTGGCGCTCGGAGCACTGGATCCTCGGCGGCGTCGCGCTGCTCCTGACCGCGCTCGTCGGCATCGTGATCCCGGCGTGGGCGAACGCGACGCGCCACGAGCCGGAACCGGTTCCGTACACGACGCTGCGTCTCGACCTGCCGCAGCTGCCGCCCGGCGCCGAAGCCGATCCGACGATCGCCGCGTATGGCGCGATGCAGGAGCCCGACTGGCGCACCGTCGTCGTCCGCGCGGGGCAGTCGCTGTCGGACATCTTCCGCGAGCAAGGGCTCGGCCCGAACGACCTGCAGCGCGCGCTCGACTCGCAGGACGACGCGTCCGCGCTGCGCCACATCCGCCCCGGCCAGGAGTTCGCGTTCGCGGTCGGCGCCGACGGCACCCTCGAGGCGATGCGCTTCGAACGCAACGACGCGACGCGCGTCGTGCTGCATTTCGGCGCGGACAGCGTCACCGAGACGGCCGAGGATCGCGCGGTCGAGCGCCGCACCGAGGTCGCGCACGGCGTCGTCACGCGCTCGCTGTTCTACGCCGGCGAGCAAGCCGGCCTCAGCGACGTGATGGTCATGAAGCTCGCCAACGCGTTCGGCTACGACATCGACTTCGCGCAGGACCTGCGCGAAGGCGACACGTTCAGCGTCGTCTACGACGACGTCTACCGCGACGGCGAGCACCTGCGCGACGGCGACATCATCGCGGCGACGTTCGTCAATCAGGGCAAGCGCTACACCGCGATCCGCTACACGAACGCGAACGGCGAGACGATGTACTACGACGAGAACGGACGGCCGCTGCGCAAGTCGTTCCTGCGCACGCCGGTCGAGTTCACGCGGATTTCGTCGATGTTCTCGCTCGGCCGCATGCATCCGATCCTCGGCTACATGCGCGCGCACAAGGGCGTCGACTACGCGGCACCGACCGGCACGCCGATCCGCGCCGCCGGCGACGGCCGCATCACGTTCCGCGGCTGGAAGTCCGGCTACGGCAACTTCATCACGATCCAGCACAACAAGCAGATCAGCACGGCCTACGGCCACATGTCGCGCTTCGCGAACGTGCAGCTCGGCCAGCACGTCAGCCAGGGCCAGACGATCGGCTACGTCGGCATGACCGGCCTCGCGACCGGGCCGCACCTGCACTACGAGTTCCGCATCGACGGCGAGCACCGCGATCCGCTGACGGTCACGCTGCCGAAGGCCGAACCGCTGCCGGCGGCCGAGCTGGCGAAGTTCCGCGGCCAGACGCAGCCGGTGCTCGCGCGGCTGAACGCGGTCGACGCGGCGCGGAGCCCGGTGCGCCGCGGCTGAGGACGTTGGCCGCGCTCTACCTCGGCCTGATCTCGGGCACCAGCGCCGACGGCATCGACGTCGCGCTGGCGCGCTTCGCGCGCCGGCCGCGGCTGCTCGCCGCGGCGACGTACGCGTATCCGGCCGGGCTCCGCGAGCGCATCCTCGCCGTCGCGCAAGGCGACGGCCGCATCTCGCTCGACGAGCTCGGCGCGCTCGACGTCGAGATCGGCCGCGCGTTCGCCGACGCCGCCGGCCGGCTGCTCGCCCGCGAGCGGCTCGCGCCGGACGCGATTCGCGCGCTCGGCTCGCACGGGCAGACGATCCGCCACCGCCCGTCCGGCGCCGCGCCGTACACGATGCAGCTCGGCGACCCGAACGTGATCGCCGAGCGCACCGGCATCGCGACCGTCGCGGACTTCCGCCGCCGCGACGTCGCGGCCGGCGGCCACGGCGCGCCGCTCGCGCCGGCGTTCCACGCCGCGATGCTCGCGCGCGACGCGAGCACGCGCGTCGTGCTGAACCTGGGCGGCATCGCGAACATCACGGTGCTGTCCGGCGACGCCGGCCGGCCGCTGCGCGGCTTCGACACCGGACCGGCGAGCTGTCTGCTCGACGCGTGGGCCGAGCGCCATCGCGGCACGCCGTACGACGCCGGCGGCGCGTTCGCCGCATCCGGGCGCGTAGATACGATTCTGCTCGAGCGCCTGCTCGCCGATCCGTATTTCGCCGCGCCGCCGCCGAAGAGCACCGGGCGCGAGGTGTTCCACCTGCGCTGGCTCGAGCCGCACCTCGCCGGCCGCGCGATCGCCGCCGAGGACGTGCAGGCGACGCTGCTCGCGCTGACCGCGCGCACCGTCGCCGATGCGATCCGCGCGCACGCGCCCGACGCGCGCGAGGTCTACGCCTGCGGCGGCGGCGTGCACAACCCGGTGCTGATGCGCGCGATCGGCGACGCGCTCGCGCCGCTGCCGCTCGCGAGCGTCGCCGCGCTCGGCATCGACCCGGACTTCGTCGAGGCGATGACGTTCGCCTGGCTCGCGCGCGAGCGCGTCGCGCGCCGCGCCGCGCCGAACGTCGACAGCGTGACCGGCGCGCGCGGCCCGCGCGTGCTCGGCGCCGTGTTCCACGGCGCGACGCGGCGCTGAGACGCACTCGCGGCGGCGCACCGGCCGCCATGCCGCTGCGGATGGCCGCGGCGGCCGGCGCGTCGGATACGGACATGTACCGACGCCGGTCGAGCCGGCAGCATCCGCGCGTTGAGATCCGCTCAGGCCGCGCGATCGCGCGCGGGCGCGGCCGGCGCGCGGCGCAGCAGCGCGATCACGAGCAGCAGCGCCGGCAGGCCGATCGCGGCCGTGCAGACGAAGAAGCGCGGATAGCCGATCGCGTCGACGACCGTGCCCCACTGGCTCGCGATCGCCTTCGCCGGCAGGCTCCACAGCGTGCCGAACAGCGCGTACTGCGTCGCCGTGTACGCGGCGTTCGTCAGCGAGGACAGGTACGCGATGAACGCGGTGCCGGCGATGCCGTTGGCGACGTTGTCGGCGCTGACGACGACCGCGAGCCATTCGACGCTCGGCGCGATGCCGGCGAGATGCGCGTAGAGCAGGTTCGCGAGCGTGATCAACACCCAGCCGACGAGCAACGTGCGCGCGATGCCCAAGCGCCGGATCATCAACCCGGCGAGCAATGCGCCGGCCAGCGTCATCAGCACGCCGTAGACCTTCGACACGAGCGCGATCTGCGTCAGCGAGAAGCCGAGATCGAGGTAGAACGTGTTCGCCGCGACGCCCATCGTCACGTAGTTCAGCCGATAGGTCAGGATCAGCAGCAGGATCGGCACGCCGGCGCGCACGCCGTTGCGTGCGAAGAAGTCGACGAACGGGCAGACCACCGCGCCGATCAGCCAGGCCGCCGCGCGGCGGAGCGGCGCCGGCCAGTGCGCCGAGCGCGCCAGGAACGCGGTGACGCGCGCCTCCTGCACGAGCGTCGAGCGGTCGATGCGCACGGCGGGCTCGGCGATCGCGAGCGTCGTCGCGACGCCGACCAGCGCGCACGCGGCCATGATCGCGTACGCCGTCGTCCAGCCGTAGCCGGCCGCGGCGGCGAGCGCGCCGGCGCCGCCGCAGATCAGCGCGATCTGATAGCCGATCTGGTACGTCGCCGCCATCGCGCCCTGCCACTCGGCGCCGGCCGCCTCGATGCGGTACGCGTCGACGGCGATGTCCTGCGTCGCCGCCGCGAACGCGGTGAACGCCGCGAGCGCGGCGATGTGCGCCGGGTCCGCGGCGGGGTCCGCGAACGCCATCGCGAGCAGCCCGGCGGCGATGCCGCACTGCGCGAGCAGCATCCAGCTGCGGCGCCGGCCGAGCCGCCGCAGCAGCGGCAGCGGCAGGCGGTCGACGACCGGCGACCAGAAGTACTTCAGCGAGTACGCGAGGCCGACCAGGCTGAACCAGCCGATCGTCGCGCGATCGATGCCGGCCTGGCGCAGGCGCGCCGACAGCGTCGTCAGCACGAGCGGGAACGCGAGCCCGGCCGAGAAGCCGAGGAACAGCATCGCCGCGACCTTCGGATGCGCGTAGACGGCGAGCGCCTGCCGCCAGCGCGGAGCGGCCTCGCTCACTCGGCGTAGTCCACGACGTACGGCGCGTGATCGGAGAACCTCGGCTCCGGCGCGACCGCGCACGCGCGCAGCCGGTCGCGCAGCGACGGCGTGACGATCTGGTAATCGATGCGCCAGCCGACGTTGTTCGCGCGCGCGGCGCCGCGGTTGGACCACCACGTGTACTCGACCGCGTCCGGCTTCAGCGCGCGGAAGCTGTCGAGCCAGCCGTGCGCCGGCGCCGGCGTGCCGTCGCCGTGCGCGTCGGCGATCAGGCCGTTCAGCCAGGCGCGCTCGGCCGGCAGGCAGCCGGAGTTCTTCTGGTTCGAGGTCCAGTTGCGGATGTCGTTGCGCGAACGCACGATGTTCCAGTCGCCGCACAGCACGTAGTCGCGGCCGGACGCGAGCCAACCGTCGAGCACGGGCCGCAACCAGTCCATGACCTCGAACTTGAAGCGCTGGCGCAGCTCGCCGGACGACCCGGACGGCACGTACAGCGAGACGACGCTGAGCGAGCCGTAGCGCGCCTCGACGTAGCGGCCCTCGTCGTCGAACGGCGCCCAGCCGAGCGTCGTGCGCACCTCGTCGGGCTCGCGTCGCGAATAGATCGCGACGCCGCTGTAGCCCTTCTTCGTCGAGGCGTCGCGGTAGAAGCAATGATGGCCGTCGGGCCGGAACGCCGGATCGGTGAGCTGGTCCTCCTGCGCCTTCGTCTCCTGCAGGCAGACGACGTCGGCGTGCTGCCGCTTCAGCCAGTCGAAGAAGCCCTTGCTGGCCGCGGAGCGGATGCCGTTCGCGTTGAAGCTGATGATGCGCATGAGGCCCGGGGACGAAAGAGCGGGCGCCTAGCCTGCCGCCTCGGCGCCGCGCGTGGCAAGAGCGCGCGCGGCGCTCGGCCCGTACACTGGCGGCTTCGTTCCCGCCACGCCCCACCATGCTTCCGAGCCAACGCGAACTCCTCGACCTCGCGCTCGCGCGCGACGTGCTGCGCTTCGGCGAATTCACGCTGAAGTCCGGCCGCATCAGCCCGTACTTCTTCAATGCCGGCCTGTTCGATTCCGGCGCCGCTCTGGTCACGCTCGGCAACGCGTACGCCGACGCGGCCACCGCGAGCGGCATCGGCTTCGACATGCTGTTCGGCCCGGCCTACAAGGGCATCGTGCTCGCCGCGGTCACCGCCGCGGCGCTCGCCGCGCGCCACGGCCGCGACGTGCCGTTCGCGTACAACCGCAAGGAGGCGAAGGACCACGGCGAAGGCGGCACGCTCGTCGGCGCGCCGCTGCGCGGGCGCGTGCTGATCGTCGACGACGTGATCACGGCCGGCACCGCGATCCGCGAGTCGCTCGCGCTGATCCGCGCCGCCGGCGCCGCGCCGGCCGGAGTGCTGATCGCGCTCGATCGCGAGGAGCGCGGCCGGGGCCGGCTGTCGGCGACGCAGGAGATCGCCGCCGAATACGCCGTCCCGGCGATCGCGATCGTGCGCCTCGGCGACCTGCTCGCCTACGTCGCCGACCGGCCCGACCTCGCCGCGCACCGCGCGCGTTTGGCCGACTACCGCGCACGCTACGGCGTTTGACGCGGTTCGCGGCGCCGGACGCGGCGGCTCGCCTATACTCGCGCCGAGGAGGACTGCCATGCGCTTCGTCGCCACGCTCGGCTCGACCGTCTTCGCGCTCGCCTGCGCGCTCGCGCACGCCGCCGGCACCGACGCCGCCAGCGGCAGGGCGCACAACCGCTACAAGTGGCGCGACGCGGCCGGCGAGCTGCATTACGGCGACGCGCTGCCGGCCGACGCGGCGAAGTACGGCTACGACGTCGTCAATGCGCAGGGCATCGTCGTGCGCCACGTCGAGCGCGCGAAGACGCCGGAGGAACAGGCCGCGGCGAGCGCCGAGCTCGCGAAGACGCAGGCGGCGCAGGCCGACGCGGACGCGCGCAGCCGCGCCGACGCGCAGCTGCTCGCCGGCTATCCGACCGAAGCCGATCTCGACCGCGCGCAGAAGCAGAAGCTCGAGCTGCTCGATCAGCAGGCCAACGCCGCGCGCGTGAGCCTGCGCAGCCAGGAGCAGGCGCTCGGCGAGATGCTCGATCGCGCCGCCGAGGTCGAGCGCGGCGGCAAGGCGCTGCCCGAGGCGCAGGCGCGGCAGCTCGCCGATCTGCGCCGCCAGGTCGAGGAGCTGCGCCTCGCGGTCACGCGGCGCGAGAGCGAGCGCGAGCAGGCGCTTGCGCAGTTCGCGCAGGAGACCGCGCGCTACCGCGCATTGAAAGCCGGCGCGGACGCGCGCTAGTTTTCCGCGCCGCCGTTCAGAACGGCAGCGGCAGCGACGAATCGAGCGCCTTCAGCTGCGTGCGGAACGCGTCCTGGATTCGCTCCAATGCGTCCGCGCTGTCCGCATCGAACCGCAGCACGAGCACCGGCGTCGTGTTCGACGCACGCACGAGGCCCCAGCCGTCGGGCCAGTCCGCACGCACGCCGTCGATCGTCGTCAGCCGCGCGCCGTCGAACGTCGCGCGTTCGCGGAACGCTTCGATGAAGCGGTAGTGCTCGCCTTCGCGCATCGGAATCTTCAGCTCCGGCGTCGACACGCCTTTCGGCAGCGTGTCGAAGATCTGCTGCGGCGTCCGCCCTTCCGGATCGCCGGCGAGGATCTCCATCAGCCGCGCCGCGGCGTAGATGCCGTCGTCGAAACCGTACCAGCGCTCGCCGAAGAAGAAATGTCCGCTCATCTCGCCGGCCAGCGCCGCGTCGGTCTCGCGCATCTTCGCCTTGATCAGCGAATGCCCGGTGCGCCACATCAGCGGACTGCCGCCGTGATTCAGGATCAGCGGCTGCAGGTGGCCGGTGCACTTGACGTCGTAGATGATCGTCGCGCCGGGATTGCGCGTCAGCACGTCGAGCGCGAACAGCATCAGCAGGCGGTCCGGGAAGATCACCTCGCCGCTCGGCGTGACGACGCCGAGACGATCGCCGTCGCCGTCGAACGCGAGGCCGACGTCGGCGCCGACGCTCTTCACCGACAGGATCAGGTCCTTCAGGTTGCTCGGGTCCGACGGGTCCGGATGATGGTTCGGGAACGTGCCGTCGACGTCGCAGTAGAGCGGCACGACCTCGCAGCCGATGCCTTCGAGCACGGCCGGCGCGAACGCGCCGGGAATGCCGTTGCCGCAGTCGACGACGACCTTGAGGCGGCGCTCGGTCTGCACGTCCTCGGTGATCCGCGCGACGTAGTCGGGCTTGACGTCGACCGAGCGCAGGCTGCCGTGGCCCTCGCTGAAGCGGTTCTCGACGATGCGGCGGTACAGATCCTGGATCGCCTGCTCCGACAGCGTCTCGCCGCCGAGCACGACCTTGAATCCATTGTAGTCCGGCGGATTGTGGCTGCCGGTCACGGAGACGCCGGAACCGGTGCGCTGCTGGTAGCCGGCGAAGTACGTGACCGGCGTCGGTACCGCGCCGATGTCGACGACGTCGATGCCGGCCGCGCGCAGACCCTCGATCAGCGCGCCGGCGAGTTCGGGGCCGGACAGCCGGCCGTCGCGGCCGACGACGATGTCGGACAGCCCGCGCTCGCGTGCCTCGCTGCCGATCGCGCGGCCGATCAAGCGCGCGACCGCCGTCGTCAGGCCCTGGCCGACGACGCCGCGGATGTCGTATGCGCGGAACATCGACGCGTCGACGGCGGCCGCGTCGACGGCCGGAGCGGCCTGCGCGTCGCCGGCCGGGGCGGTCGCGGCCGCCGGAGTCGATTCGGCGACGCGTACCGGCGCCGCTTCGGGTCGCTGCTTCATGGCCTGGGCCAACGTGATCTCCTGAGCGTGCGAAGGGG
>DASWOS010000007.1:0-6089 GCA_036398645.1 Dokdonella sp.
GATCTGTTCCATCATCGGGTAGATGAAGCCCTCGAACTGCGCCTCGGCGACCGGCTTCATGCCCTGCGCGGCGAGCCCGACGGTCAGGCCGGCGATCGAGGCCTCGTCGAGCGGCGTGTCGATGACGCGCTCGGCGCCGAACGCCTGCTGCAGCCCCTGCGTCGCGCGGAACACGCCGCCGTTGACGCCGACGTCCTCGCCGAGCACGACGACGCTCGGGTCGGCGCGCATCTCCCAGGCGAGCGCCTGCGTGACGGCTTCGATCAGGGTGACTTGTGCCATGCGGTCGAATCTCTGCTGAGTAGGAGCCGGTCGCGGCCGCGCTGCTGAGGAGCGACGCGTCGCGGCCGGCCGCTACGAAAACGCGGCGTCAGTGCCGCTTGTCCGCGGCGAGTGCCTCGGCCCGCTGCGCGGCGAGGTCCGCCGGCAGCTCCGCGTACGTGTAGCCGAACATCGCTTCGGTCGGCTGCGATTTCGTCTCGAGGTACGCGTCGACCTCGGCGTCGATCTTCGTCGCGCATTCGGCCTTCCACTCCTCTTCCTCTTGATCGGTCCAGGCGTTCAGCGCGGCGAGGTACGCGCGCAGGCGCCTGATCGGCTCGCGCTCCCAGGCCTGCTTGACCTCGGCGTCGGGCCGGTAGCGGCGCGCGTCGTCCGCGGTCGTGTGGTCGGAGAGCCGATAGGTGACCGCCTCGATGACCATGCCGCCGTGGCCGTGGCGCGCGCGCTTGACCGCGTAGTCGAGCGCGGCGCGCATCGCGATCAAGTCGTTGCCGTCGACCTGCATGCATTCGAGTCCGGCGGCGATGCCTTTCTGCGCGAGCGTCTGCGCGCCGGTCTGCAGCTTGCGCGGCACCGAGATCGCCCACTGGTTGTTGACGACGACGACGACGAGCGGGAGCTGCATCGCGCCGGCGACGTTGATCGCGCCGTAGAAGTCGCCCTTCGACGAGCTGCCGTCGCCGACGACGGTGACCGCGACGCGCGGCTCCTTGCGCACCTTGAACGCGAGCGCGGCGCCGGCCGCGTGCAGCGCCTGCGTGGCGATCGGCACGCACCAGGCGAAGTCGTGCGCGGGACCGGAGAAGTCGTTGCCGCGCTCGTCGCCGCCCCAGTACAGCAGGATCTCGCGCGGCTTGACGCCGCGGTAGAACTGCGCGCCGTACTCGCGGTACATCGGCGCGAACACGTCGTCCTCGGTCATCGCGCTGCCGATCGCGACGTGCGCGGCTTCGTGGCCGAGGCACGAGGCGTAGGTGCCGAGCTTGCCGGTGCGCTGCAGCGCGACCGCCTTCGCGTCGAACACGCGCGTGAACAGCATCAGCTTGTAGAGCTCGACGAGCTGCTTGACGTCGCGCGCGATCGCCGGCAGGTCGTCGCGGACGAGCTTGCCGCTCTCGTCGAGGTACTGCAGGTATTCGATCTCGAACGTCGCGGCGATGGACAAGAGGCCTCCGAGTGGCGTCTGCGGCGCGCAATGGAAACGGGAACGATGGACGCGTCGGGCGGGCGGGACGGGCTGCCGCGAGGGGCGCATCGTTCGGCTTGCGAAGACGAAACAGTAAGCAACTCGGGCCGGCGTCCGCAAGGCTCGCCGCAACATCGGCGCGGCCGCGGTTACACTGCGCTCCCGCCCCGGCGAGCAAGCGATGAACGAACCGGCGAACCTGCGTCCGCTCGAAAGCGGCATCGAGACCGATCTCAGCGAGCGCACGACGTATTCGGGCTATCTGCAGCTCGACGTGCTGCTGTCCGCGCAGCGGCCGCTCAGCGAGCCGCCGCTGCACGATGAAATGGTGTTCATCATCCAGCATCAGGTCGCCGAGCTGTGGCTGAAGCTCGTCGTGCACGAGCTCCGCGCCGCGATCGCGAGCCTCGCCGCCGACGACGTGGACGCCGCGCTCAAGGTGCTCGCGCGCGTCAAGCAGGTGCAGCGCCAGCTGTTCGAGCAGTGGGGCGTGCTCGAGACGCTGACGCCGAACGAATACCTGCAGTTCCGTCCCGTGCTCGGACCGTCGTCGGGCTTCCAGTCGCTGCAGTATCGCCTCGTCGAATTCCTGCTCGGCAACAAGAACGCCGGCATGCTGAAGGTGTTCGACTACGATCCGGCCGCGCAGGCCACGCTGCGCGCGCAGCTCGAGGCGCCGAGCCTGTACGACGAGGCGCTGCGCTACCTCGCGCGGCTCGGCCACGCGGTGCCGGCGGCGTGCCTGGCGCGCGACGTGACGCAGCCGCACGCGCGCGTGCCGGAGCTCGTGCCGGTGTTCAAGCGCATCTACGAGAACGCGCGCACGTACTGGCCCGAGTACCACCTGCTCGAGCAGCTGGTCGACATCGAGGAAGGCTTCCAGCTCTGGCGTTTCCGCCACATGAAGACCGTCGAGCGCATCATCGGCTATCGGCGCGGGACCGGCGGCTCGTCGGGCGTCGCGTTCCTGAAGAAGGCGCTCGATCTCAGCTTCTTCCCGGAGCTGCTCGAGGTGCGCACGGTGCTCGGCCAGGGCCCCGAGGTTTGACTCGGACCGGCGCAGCGTTTACTTCTGCACGCGCGCGGCCGCCGACGGCACGTGCGATCCGAATCGATTTCCGCAACCGGAGCAGGGCATGAGCGTGGCAGCCGATGGGTCCGCCGGCAGCGTGACGCCGCCGGCGTTTCCGGAGCGGCTCGGGCATCCGAAGCCGCTCTGGATGCTGTTCATGACGGAGTTCTGGGAGCGCTTCGCGTTCTACGGCATGCGCTGGGCACTCGCGCTGTACGTCGTCGCGCAGTTCTTCGGCGGCGACGCCGCCGGCGAGGGCTACGCGAACCGGACCTACGGCGCGTATCTCGCGCTCGTCTACGCCGCGGCGATCTTCGGCGGCTACGCCGCGGACCGGCTGATCGGCTACCAGCGCTCGATCCTGATCGGCGCGCTGGTCATGAGCGCCGGGCTGTTCACGCTGGTCTGGCCCGATCCGCAGGCGTTCCTGCTCGGCCTCGCGCTCGTCATCGTCGGCAACGGGCTGTTCAAGCCGAACATCTCGACGATGGTCGGGCATCTGTACGCGCGGGACGACCGCCGGCGCGACGCCGGCTTCACGATCTTCTACATGGGCATCAACGCCGGCGGTTTCGTCTCGCCGATCGTGACCGGATGGCTCGCCAGCGTCGTGACCGCGACGCCGCTCGAACAGAACTACCGCGTCGTGTTCGCCGCGTCCGGCGTCGGCATGATCCTGAGCTTCGTCTGGTTCTGGTTCGGCCGGCGCCAGCTCGGCGCGATCGGCCGCGCGCCGCCGGCGCACGCGCGGCGCAACCTCGGCTACGTCGCCGCCGGCATCGTCGTCGCGGTGCCGCTGGTCTACCTGCTGCTCGCCGAGCTCGGCGCCGCCGCGCTGGCCTGGATCCTCGGCCTGCTGTTCGTCGGCCTCGCCGCGATGCTGATCGCCGAAGGCGTGCGCGAAGGCGCCGTCGCGCGCGACCGCGTCGTCGCGATGCTGCTGATCTTCGTGTTCAACGTGCTGTTCTGGATGTTCTTCGAGCAGGCCGGCAGCTCGTTCAACTTCCTCGCCGACAAGCTCGTACGGCGCGACTTCGGCGGCTGGACGTTTCCGGTCGCATGGTTCCAGTCGGTCAACTCGATCGCGATCATCGCGCTGGCGCCGCTGATCGCGGCGATCTGGGTCGCGATGGGGCGGCGCGGCCGCGAGCCGTCGATCCCGCGCAAGTTCGGCCTCGGCCTGCTCGGCAACGGGCTCGCGTTCCTGCTGCTGATGTTCGCGCTGTCGCATCTCGTCGGCGGCGACGGCCGCATTCCGTTCTGGACGCTGTTCATGGTCTACGTGATCCAGTCGGTCGGCGAGCTCTGCCTTTCGCCGATCGGGCTGTCGATGGTCACCAAGCTCGCGCCGCCGCGGCTCGCCGGTTTCGCGATGGGCGGCTGGTTCCTCAGCATGGCGAACGGCGACAACCTGTCCGGCATCTTCGCCGGCGTCGTCAGCGGCGCGTCCGGCATGACGACCGCGTCGGCGCTGGCCGGCTACACGTTCGGCTTCTGGACGCTGGCCGGCGCCGGCGTGCTGCTGTTCGCGATCGCGCCGCTGATCAGCCGGCTGATGCACGGCGTGCGCTGAGCGCGCGCGGCTTCAGACCGGCGCGAGCTTGTCGAGCACCTGCTCCAGCACGCGGCGCTCCTCGGCGTCGAGCTCCGCGAGCAGCGCGCGCTCGTGCTCGCGCGCGAGCGGCGCGACGACGTCGTGGATCTTCCAGCCTTTCGCCGTCAGGTGCAGCACCGAGCGGCGCTTGTCGCCGGCGTGCGTGCGCCGCGCGACGCGCTTCTCGGCGACGAGCCGGGCCAGCGCGCGGCTGACCGCGACCTTGTCCATCTCGGTGCGTTCGGCGACCTCGCGCGCGGACAGGCCGTGGCCGTCGAAGCGCGCGAGCACGGCGATCACGCGCCATTCGGTCATCGACAGCGCGAAGCGCTGCTGGTACTCGCGCGCGATCGCCCGGCTGATCCGGTTCGACAGGATCGAAAGCCGGTACGGCAGGAATCGCTCGAGCTCGAGCGGCGTGTGATCGGTCATGCGGCGTGGCGCCTTGCAAATGGTTTCAAATGAAACCATGATTTGCGTCGTTGGTGCGGTCGCCCGTGACCGCGAACGCCAGGAGCGGCCGTCTTCGGCCGCACTTCTCACGAGAAGCCTCGGTAGCGGGGCATTGCGGAGATCGCCATGAACGCCCAGCCCAACATCGGCATGCAGGTCACGACGTTCGAGAACCCGATGGGAGTCGACGGGTTCGAATTCGTCGAGTTCGCCGCGCCGGATCCGAAGCTTCTGCACGACCTGTTTCCGCGCCTCGGCTTCACCGCGGTCGCGAAGCACCGCGACAAGCAGATTACGCTGTATCGGCAGGGCGGGTGCAACTTCCTCGTCAACGAGCAGCCGGATTCGTTCGCGGCCGACTTCGCCGCCGAGCACGGCCCGTGCGCGTGCGGCTTCGCGATCCGTTTCCAGCGGCCGGCCGCCGAGGTGCTGAAGGCCGTGCTCGCGAACGGTGCGGCGGAGGCCTCGCACAAGGCCGCGACGAAGGCGGTCGAGGTGCCGGTCATCAACGGCATCGGCGGCTGCATGCTCTACCTCGTCGACCGCTACGGCGAGCGCGGCGAAGTCTACGAGCACGAGTTCGAGTACCTGCCCGGTGTCGAGCGCCATCCGCGCGGATTCGGCCTGACCTTCATCGACCATCTGACGCACAATCTCTATTTCGGCAACATGGCGCAGTGGGCGGACTACTACCAGCGCCTGTTCAACTTCCGCGAGATCCGCTACTTCGACATCAAGGGCACGAAGACCGGCCTCGTCTCGAAGGCGATGACCGCGCCGGACGGCCTCGTGCGGATCCCGCTGAACGAGTCGTCGGACGCGAAGTCGCAGATCAACGAGTACCTCGACGAGTACAAGGGCGAAGGCATCCAGCACGTCGCCTGCTTCACCGACACGATCTACGAAACCGTCGAAGCGATGCGCGCGGCCGGCATCGAGTTCCTCGACACGCCGGACACGTACTACGAGGTCGTCGACGCACGCGTGCCGAATCACGGCGAGGACGTCGCGCGCCTCGCGCGCAACAAGATCCTGATCGACGCGGATCCGGACACGAAGCAGCGCAAGCTGTTGCAGATCTTCACGCAGAACTGCATCGGCCCGATCTTCTTCGAGATCATCCAGCGCAAGGGCAACGAGGGCTTCGGCGAGGGCAATTTCCAGGCGCTGTTCGAGTCGATCGAACGCGACCAGATGCGCCGCGGCGTGCTCTGATCCGGCGCCGGCGCCGATCCGCGGAGGGCGGACGCAGATGATCGCGAAAGGCTACCAGTCCGGATTCGGCAACGAGTTCGCCAGCGAGGCGGTGCCCGGCACGCTGCCGCAAGGGCGCAATTCGCCGCAGCGCGTCGCGCACGGGCTCTACGCGGAGCAGATCTCCGGCACCGCGTTCACCGCGCCGCGCCACGCGAACCGGCGCAGCTGGCTGTATCGGATTCGTCCGGCCGCCGTGCACGGCCGCTTCGAGCCGTATGCGCACGCGCACGTGCACGGCCGCTTCG
>DASWOS010000008.1:0-5973 GCA_036398645.1 Dokdonella sp.
GCCGCGATCGCCTGGCCGTAGCTCGTGTGCACGCGGCCGGTGCGCGGGTTGACGATCTCGGCGAGCTTCTCGGTATAGGTGCTGCGCAGCTCGGCGAGACCGCGGTAGTCGAGGATCAGGCGCGGCAAGGCATGCTGTCCGGCGATCGCCTCGAGCGCCTCCTCGTTCGTCGAGGGCTGCCCGCTCGGCGTCTTCAGCACGGCCGGCAGCTTCAGCTCATCGAACAGCAAGGCCTGCAACTGCTTGGGCGAATCGAGGCTGAAGCTGCGCCCGGCGATCGCGTACGCTTCCTCGGTCAGCTCGTGCATGCGCCGCGCGAGTTCGTGGCCCTGTCGCTTGAGCGCCTCGGTGTCGACCAGCACGCCGCGCTGCTCCATGCGCGCGAGCACCGGCACGAGCGGGATCTCGATGTCGCGGTAGACCGACGCGAGCCGCGGCGCCGCGTCGAGCTGCGGCGACAACGCGTGGTGCAGGCGCAGCGTCACGTCGGCGTCCTCGGCCGCGTAGCGGCAGGCCGTGTCGAGGTCGACCTGCGAGAACGGAATCTGCTTCGCGCCCTTGCCGGCGACGTCCTCGTAGCGGATCGTGTCGTAGTCAAGGTGGCGCTTCGCGAGCGTGTCCATGTCGTGCCGCGCGGTCGAGTGCAGCACGTAGGACTCGAGCATCGTGTCGTGCACGACGCCGCGGACCTCGATGCCGTAGGCGGACAGCACGTTGACGTCGTACTTCGCGTGCTGGCCGAGCTTCGGCCGCGCCGCGTCCTCGAGGATCGGCTTCAGCGCCGCGAGCACCGCGTCGCGCGGCAGCTGCGCCGGCGCGCCGGCGTAGTCGTGCGCGAGCGGGACGTAGGCCGCGGCCTTCGGCTCGATCGCGAACGAGACACCGACGATCTCCCCGCGCATCGGGTCGAGCGACGTCGTCTCGAGATCGAACGCGATCAGGTCGGCGTAGCGGAGCTTCACGATCCAGGCTTCGAGGCGGTCCGCGTCGGTCACGAGCTCGTACTCGCCGGGACCGGCGAGATGCTCGGGCACGCTCGGCGCCGGGCGCTCGCGCAGATCGGCGACTTCGAGCAGCACGGCGGCGTCCTCGCCGAGCGCCGTGCCGTCGCGCGGCGCGTCGGCCTGCTCGAGCTCCTTCAGCGCCGCGTTGAACTCGTAGCGGCGATACAGCGCGCGCAGTGCCTCGACGTCGCGCTCGCGCAGGCGCAGCTCGTGCGGCGCGCGCTCGAGCTCGAGGTCGGTGCGGATCGTCGCGAGCTGCCGCGACAGCGGCAGATGCGCGAGCGCCTTGCGCAGGTTCTCGCCGATCTTGCCGCCGACCTTGTCCGCGTTCGCGATGACGCCGTCGAGGCTGCCGTACTCCGACAGCCATTTCGCCGCGGTCTTCGGCCCGCACTTCTCGACGCCGGGAATGTTGTCGACGCTGTCGCCGACCAGCGCGAGGTAGTCGACGATCTGGTCCGGGCGCACGCCGAACTTCGCGAGCACGCCGGCCTCGTCGAGCGTCGTGTTGGTCATCGTGTTGACGAGCCGCAGGCCCGGCGCGACGAGTTGCGCGAAATCCTTGTCGCCGGTCGAGATCGTCACGTCGATGCCCTGCGCGAGCGCGCGCCGCGCGAGCGTGCCGATCACGTCGTCGGCCTCGACGCCGGGCACGCGCAGGATCGGGAAGCCGAGCGCGGCGACGATCGCGAGCATCGGCTCGATCTGCTCGCCGAGGCCCTCCGGCATCGCCGCGCGATGCGCCTTGTACTCGGCGTAGAGATCGTCGCGGAACGTCGGCCCGGGCGCGTCCTGCACGAATGCGGCGTAGTCGGGCCGCTCCTTCAGCGTCGCGCGCAGCATGTTGACGACGCCGAACAGCGCGCCGGTCGGCTCGCCGGCCGAATTCGTCAACGGCGGCAGCGCGTGGAACGCGCGATACAAATAGGATGAACCGTCGATGAGGACGAGGCGTGGCGGCGGCATCGAAGCGCTTGCGGGCGGCGGAATCGGCCGCAGCTTCGCAAGCACGCGCGCGGTTTGCAACGCGACGTCGCGCCGCGACGCGGTCGCGGAAACCGCTCCGCGAAAACGGTGAGCGGCTCTGCTAGGCTCACCGCACCCAAGGGAGTCGTCGTCATGAATTCGACCGTCCGCACGCTGTCCGCCGCCGCGCTGCTCGCGGCGATGCTCGGCGTCGCCGCTGGCGCGGCGTACGCCGCCGATCCGAAGAAGCCGCCGAAGGCCGACGTGCCGCCGCCGCCCGGCCTCAACGATCCCGGCGTTGAGACGACGCGCGACGCGCCGCCCGCCGACGCGGCCGGTACGGCCGCGAGCGCGAGCGACGATCCGCTCGCGCCGCTGCCGAAGCCCGATTCGCGCCTGGTCCGCGACAAGGCCTCGCGCGACACCGCGGCGAGCCCGCAGCGCATCGCCGCGAGCGAGGTCACGCGGCGCCAGCAGGGCGACGACACCGTCGAGGAGTATCGCCAGAACGGCCGCATCTGGATGATCAAGATCGTGCCGCAGCACGGGCCGACGCAGACGTTCATGGACACCGACGGCAGCGGGCGCCTGATGCGCGATCCGCGCGAGGGACCGGTCGCGCCGGTCTATTACACGCTGTACGAGTGGAAGTGAGCGCGACGCGCGGGCGTGCGCCGGCGCGCGATCACGGCGCGGATTCGGCGAGCCACTCGCGCGGACGCAGGTAGTCGCCGAGGCGCGCCTCGGCGCTGCCGAGCTCCGGCGCGTAGCCGTATTCGAAGCGCACGCGCGGCGGCAGGCTCATCAGGATCGACTCGGTGCGTCCGCCCGACTGCAGGCCGAACAGCGTGCCGCGGTCGTAGATCAGGTTGAACTCGACGTAGCGTCCGCGCCGATACAGCTGGAACTCGCGCTCGCGCTCGCCGTACGGCGTCCGCTTGCGCCGCTCGACGAGCGGCAAGTACGCGTCGAGGAAGCCGTCGCCGACCGCGCGCTGGAACGCGAAGCAGCGCTCGAATTCCCACTCGTTCAAGTCGTCGAAGAATAGGCCGCCGACGCCGCGCGTCTCGGCGCGGTGCTTCAGGTAGAAGTACTCGTCGCACCAGCGCTTGAAGCGCGGATAGACGTCGGCGCCGAACGGCGCGCAGAGCCGATGCGCGACCGCGTGCCAGTCGCGCACGTCCTCGTCGAACGGATAGAACGGCGTCAAGTCGAAGCCGCCGCCGAACCACCAGACCGGCGCGCCGTCGGCGCGCGCATGCGCCTCGAAGTAGCGCACGTTCATGTGCGTCGTCGGCAGGTACGGATTGCGCGGATGCAGCACCAGCGAGACGCCGAGCGCGCTCCAGCGGCGCTCGGCGAGCTCCGGCCGCTGCGCCGTCGCGGCCGGCGGCAGGCGTGCGCCGGACACGCGCGAATAGCCGACGCCGGCCTGCTCGAACACCGCGCCGTCCTTCATCACGCGCGAGCGGCCGCCGCCGCCTTCGGCGCGACGCCAGGCGTCCTCGACGAAGCGCGCGCCGCCGTCGACGCGCTCCAGCGCCGCGCAGATCCGATCCTGCAGCCCGGTCAGGAACGCTTCGACCTCGAGCACGCGCACGGCATCGGCGGAAGGCAGGCTCACGAATGGAACTCCGTCGGTCGGGCCGGCGATCGTAGCAGCCCGGCCGCGCGTGCCGCGCACCGCGGCGCGAGCCGCTGACCGTCGCGGCGGCGTGTCATAATTCCGCTTCCGCGCCCGTCCCGTCCTCGTGTGCCCAGCCGCATCGCGCCTCTCGCCGTCACCGCCTACACTGCGACCTCCGCGCTCGGACGCGGGCGTTCCGCCCACGTCGACGCGCTGCGCGCGCGCCGCGGCGGGCTGCGCGCGAACGACTTCACGCGCGTGCCGCTCGCTTGCGCGATCGGCCGCGTCGCCGGCATCGAAGACGTCGTGCTGCCGGACGCGCTCGCCGACCACGCGAGCCGCAACAACCGCCTCGCCTGGCTCGGCCTCGGCGCGGACGGCTTCCTCGACGCGGCGCGCGCCGCGATCGAGCGTCACGGCGCCGACCGCGTCGCACTGATCGTCGGCACCTCGACGGCGAGCATCGACGCGACCGAGCGGGGCTACCGCGAGCTCGACGGCGGCCGCTTTCCCGAGCACCTGCGCCGCCCGCATCTGCACACGCCGCACGCGCTCGGCTTGTTCCTCGAAGCCGCGCTCGGCACGCGCGGACCGTGCCTGACCGTCGCCACCGCGTGCTCGTCGAGCGCGAAGGTGTTCGCGAAGGCCGAGCGGCTGCTCCGCCTCGGCATCGCCGACGCGGCGATCGTCGCCGGCGTCGACACGCTCTGCGACAGCGTGCTGTTCGGCTTCAACGCGCTCGAGCTCGTCGCGCCGGAGCCGTGCCGGCCGTTCGACGCGGCGCGCCGCGGCCTGTCGCTCGGCGAAGCCGCCGGCTTCGCGCTGCTCGAGCGTGCCGGCGCCGGCGACGCGCCGCGGCTGCTCGGCTACGGCGAGTCGTCCGACGCGTATCACATGTCGACGCCGCACCCGGACGGCGCCGGCGCGCGCCTCGCGCTGTCCGACGCGCTCGCGCGTGCCGGCCTGACGCCCGGCGACGTCGACTACCTGAACCTGCACGGCACCGCGACCGTGAAGAACGACGAGGTGGAAGCCACGCTCGTCGCCGACGTGTTCCCGCCGACGACGCGTGCGAGCTCGACCAAAGGCTGGACCGGCCACGCGCTCGGCGCCGCCGGCATCCTCGAAGCCGCGATCGCGCTGCTCGCGATCGAGCACGCGTTCGTGCCGGGCACGCTGAACAGCGAGGTGCCGGACCCGCGCTGCGGTCCGCAGCTCGCGCTCGCCAACGAGGCGCGCGCGATCCGCGTCGCGGCGAGCCACTCGTTCGGCTTCGGCGGCAACAACTGCACGCTGATCTTCGGCGACGGACGCGTGCACTGATGGACGACCTCGTCGTGCACGTCGAAGGCATCGGCTGGTGGTCGCCGGGCCTGCCGGACTGGCCGAGCGCGGCCGCCGCGCTGCGCGCCGGCGCCGTGCCCGACGCGGCCGGAGCGCCGCCGCCGGCGAGCGTGCTCGCGCCGAACGAGCGCCGCCGCGCGCCGGAGCCGGTGCGGCTCGCCTGCGAGGTCGCCGCGCAGGCCTGCGCGATGGCCGAGCGCGACGCGGCCGCGCTGCCGTGCGTGTTCGCGTCCGCGCAGGGCGACGTCGGCACGACCGACGCGATGTGCGCGGCGCTCGCGGCGGCGCCGCGCGATCTCTCGCCGACGCTGTTCCACAACTCCGTGCACAACGCCGCCGCCGGCTACTGGACCGTCGCGACGCAGTGCCGCTCCGCGTCGACGGCGATCAGCGCCGGGCGCGGCAGCTTCGCCGCCGGCCTGCTCGAAGCCGCGGTCGAGACCCACGCCGAGGCGCGACCGGTGCTGCTCGCCGTCTACGACGTCGCCGTGCGCGGCGTGCTCGCCGACGTGCTCGACGGCGCGGCCGCGTTCGGCGCCGCGCTCGTGCTGAACGGCGAACGCGGCCCGCACGCGTGCGCGAGCCTGCGCCTGCGCCACGAAGCCGGCGCCGCCGCCGCGGACGACGCATTGCCGGCCGCGCTGCGGCCGCTCGCGGCGTCGAATCCGAGCGCGGCGGCGCTGCCGCTGTTCGTCGCGCTCGCGCGCGCGGAGCCGGCGCGCGTGCGCCTGCCGGCCGGCCGCGACGCGAGCCTCGCGATCGAGCTGCTCGCATGAGCGCGACGAGCGCGGACCGCGTCGCGGTCGTGATCCCGGCGCTGAACGAGGAGCGCGCGATCCGCAGCGTCGTCACCTCGGTGCTCGCGGTCGCGCCGAACGTCATCGTCGTCGACGACGGTTCGACCGACGCGACGCTCGAGCGCATCGCCGACCTGCCGGTCACGCTGATCCGCCACGCGACGCCGCTCGGCAAGGGCCAGGGCCTGCGCGACGGCTTCCGCAAGGCGCGCGAGCTCGGCTTCGACGCGGTCGT
>DASWOS010000009.1:0-4844 GCA_036398645.1 Dokdonella sp.
AGAGAAGGCTGAAGTCGTCGAGCGCGCGATCGTTCTCGTAGTCCTCGGCGGCGATGCCGAAGATCGTCGCCTTGATGCGCAGGTTGATGTCCTTCGAGACCAGGACGACCGGCTCCTTCGGCCGCTGCTCGCGCAGCGCGACGATCGAGGCGAGGATCTGGTTGTCCGGCGCGACGCGCTTGCCGCCGGCGGTGCGCGTCGCCTCCAGCGCGGACGTCTGGAAATAGAGACGTCCGTTCTTCTTGCTGCGGTCGAGCTGCAGGCCCTGCGGCAGGCGCAGGTCGATGCCTTCCTCGATGCGGCGGCCGTTGCTGGCGACGATCAGCTCGTTGAGGAAGCGGCTGACCTGGCGCGCGTTGCGCGACGTCTCCGAGGTGCCCTTCTTCGCCGCGTCGAGCTCCTCGAGCACGGTCATCGGAATGAAGATGTCGTGCTCCTCGAAACGGAACAGGGCGGTCGGATCGTGCATCAGCACGTTCGTGTCGAGTACGTAGATGCGCTTGCCTCGGGTCATGCGGGGCTCTCGTCGGAATCGGGGGGCCGCGCCGGCGGACGGCGGCGGGGAGGACGAACGGCGGGTCGCCGCGGCGGTCAAGCGGAAGCCAGCTCGGCGAGCACGGCGGCGGCGTGTCCGGCGACCTTGACGCCGCGCCATTCCGCCGCGAGCACGCCGCGCGGATCGATCAGGAACGTGCTGCGCACGACGCCGACGAAGCGGCGTCCGTAGAGCGTCTTCTCGCCGAGCACGCCGAACGCGTTGCACCAGGTCTCGTCGACGTCGGCGACGAGCGGGAACGGCAGCGCGTACTTGGCGCGAAAGCGCGCGTGCGACGCGGTCGAATCGCGCGAGACGCCGACGATCTCGCCGTCGCGCGCGCGGAACTGCGCGTACAGATCGCGGAACTCGATCGCCTCGTTCGTGCAGCCGGGCGTGCTGTGCTTCGGATAGAAGTAGACGACGACCCAGCGGCCACGCAGGTCCGCGAGCGCGAGCTTGCCGCCGTCGTCGCGCTCGCCCGTCAGGTTCGGGACCTTTCCGCCGACCGCGAGCATCGTCAGAACTTCATCGGGTCCATGATCGCGTCGAGGTTCAGGCCGTCGCAGAACTCGAGGAAATCGTCGCGCAGCGCGGCGATGTGCGTCGTGTTCGGAATGCCGACCGTGATCTGCGCGGAGAACATGTCGGCGCCGGTCTGCATCGCGCGGTAGCGCGTGGAGTGCAGTTGCTCGATCGAGATGTTCTGCTGCGCGAAGAAGTCGGCGAGCTGGAACAGCACGCCCGGCTTGTCCGCCGCGACGACCTCGACGACGTACGGCAGCAGGTTCGGCTGCTGCTGTTTCGCGCCGGTGCGGAAGTAGGTCAGCCGCAGCTCGCCGTCTCGATCGAGCCGCGCGAGCGCGTTCTCGAGCTTCGCGATCGCGTCCCACGCTCCCTGCGCGAGCGCCTGCACGCTGAGCTCGTTGCCGAGCGTCGACACGCGCGCCTCGGCGAGGTTGCAGCCGCACTCGGAAATGCGCTTGCTGATCGCGACGAGAGGAGACTGCGGGGACGTGCTGAACGCGCTGATCAGCAGGTAGTTCTCGTTGGAGGCCGGACGCGGCGCGCTCTCGCTCAAGGCCTGCTTTCCTGCTTGCTTCACGATTCCATCGCCCTGTCGACGCCGGCACCGGCGGTTCGTGCGGCGAGTCAGAATACTTGCGAGCCCTGGGGGTCGCAAGTAACATCGGCCGCCCCGCGAGCGTCCCGATCCGGCCTTGACATTCTCCGGCAGCATCTGTGCTTTGGCGACGCCGTTTCGCGCCGGCGACGACGCGCTCGATCTCGAAGCCTGTGCGCGTCTGATCGACCATCAGCTGGCCGGCGGCACGCGTGCGCTCGTCGTCGCCGGATCGACCGGCGAGGCGGCGGCGCTCGACAATGTGGAATATTCCACGCTGCTCGAATTCGCCGCCGCGCGCGTCGGCGGTCGTGTTCCGCTGCTCGCCGGCAGCGGGCTCTCGGCGACGCGCAAGACGATCGAGCAGACGCGCCGCGCGCGCGACGCCGGCGTCGACGCGGCGCTCGTCGTCGCGCCGGCCTACGTCAGGCCGACGCAGGAAGGCATGTACCGGCATTTCTGCGAGGTCGCCGATCACGGCGGGCTGCCGGTCGTGCTGTACAATGTGCCGTCGCGCACGGCCTGCGACCTGCTGCCCGAAACCGTCGCGCGGTTGGCCGGCCACGGCAACATCGTCGGCATCAAGGAAGCCGTGCCGGACGCGGCGCGGATGTCCGCGCTGATCGCGCTCAAGAGCGCGAGGTTCAGCGTGCTGTCCGGCGACGACGGCACCGCCGCGCGCTCGCTCGGCGCCGGCGCGGACGGCGTGATCTCGGTAGCGGCGAACGTCGCTCCGGCCGCGTTCGCGGCGCTCTGCGCCGCGGCGGCTGCCGGAGACGCGCTGCGCGCGGCCGCACTCGACGAACGGCTGCGCCCGTTGTACGCGCTGCTCGGCGTCGAGCCGAATCCGATCCCTTTGAAGTGGTGCCTGTCGCGGATCGGCATCGGCGAGCCGCACCTGCGCCTGCCGCTGCTGCCGCTTTCCGCAGTGCACCATGCCGCGGCGGACGACGTGCTGGCGCGGCTCGGGATGGTCGAGCCGCAGCGCGCAGTCGGTTAGACTAGGCGGATCACTCCGACGACGGGATGGCCTTTGTGATACGGAACCGTTTTGCGCTGCTGGCGGCATTGACCGCGTGTTCGCTGCTGGCCGGCTGCGGCTTCCTGCATCGCCGTGCCGAGCGTCAGAGCAACGAATACAAGAAGGCCGTGCAGGAGCGCCCGCTCGAGGTGCCGCCGGATCTCGACACGCCGAACACGGCCGGTGCGCTGGTGGTGCCGCAGGCCGGCGCGAGCGCGCCGCAGTCCGCCGACGGCGCCGGCACCGCGCCGGCCGGCGCGGAGTCGGGTGCCGGCACCGCGCCGCAGACCGCGGTCGCGGCCTCCGGTGCGAGCGCGATCGGTGACGCGCTGCACGTCGAGGACACCGTCGACAGCACGTGGTCGCGCGTCGGCCTCGCGCTCGAGCGCTCCGGCGCCGCGACGATCGTGAGCCGCGACGACGCCGCGCGCGCGTACGTCGTCGAGACGACCGGCCAGACGACGGCGAAGCCGGGCTGGTTCAAGCGCGTCGTCACGCTCGGCCACGCCGGCGACAAAGTCAGCGCGAAGGTGCAGCTGACCGTGCGCGTCAGCGCCGACGGCAACGGCAGCCGCGTCGGCGTCGAAGGCGCGACCGACGACGCATCGCGCGACGCGGCGCAGTCGCTGCTCGCGACGCTGCGCCAGCGGCTGTCGTAAGCCGGCCGCCGCGCCGCCGCGCCGCGGCTACTCGCGCGGGCGCACCCGTGCGCGCGCCCGCGGCCGGCAACGCACAGCGCGCGCGATGCGTGTCGCGGCCGCCCTATGCGCGCCGCCGACGCGCCGCAAGCCCACGTCCGAAGTCCGTGCGAGTCGTACTTCCATGCCGCGCAGCGGCTTCGTCGCGATCCCGATCGTCGCGCGCCGTCGGCCGCTGTTGCGACCCCGGTCTCGCCGTGGCGGCAGCGAAAAGGCCGCGGTGACGTTCCTGCTGCGTGCGATCCGGCCTTCCTCGCTTCGCGCGCGGCGGAACGTCGCAGGGCCTCACGCTCGGCACGGCATGGACCGAACCGGCGTCGCATCCGCGACCGCAGGATCGCTCTGCGCGCGCCGGCGCCGGCAGTCGTAGTCGCGGATGTCCGAAGCGCGCGTTCCGCGCGTGCGGCGCAGCGAAGCCCGGCGTATGCGCGCGCAGGTTCCTACGAATTTCTACGATCGTGCTATGCGCGGAGGCGGCGACACGGCGCCGCGGCACTCAGCGCTCGAGCAGCGAGAGCTTGTCCGGCTTGCCTTCCCATTCCTTCGCGTCGGCCGGCGCGTCCTTGCGCTCGGTCAGCACCGGCCAGACCTTCGACAGCTCCGCGTTCAGCGCGATGAACGTTTCCTGGCCGGCCGGCACGTCGTCCTCGGGGAAGATCGCATTGGCCGGGCATTCCGGCTCGCAGAGCGTGCAGTCGATGCACTCTTCCGGGTCGATGACGAGGAAGTTCGGCCCTTCGTGGAAGCAGTCCACCGGACAGACCTCGACGCAGTCGGTGTACTTGCACTTGATGCAGTTCTCGGTGACGACGAAGGGCATGGCGAAACGACGTTCCGGGACACGCGCGGCCGCGGACCGTCCGTCGCGCGACCGCAGACCGAAATGGCGCTCCCTACGAGAATCGAACTCGTGTTTTCGCCTTGAGAGGGCGACGTCCTGGACCGCTAGACGAAGGGAGCGCAGTTTGGGAATTGCGGGGCCGCGTAGTATAACGAATCAGTAACATGCGGCAACCAGCGGAGCGTTTCTCTCGGATGAACCCGGATTCCCACGTTCAAGACCTGGCTCTGCCCGGTTCGTTCCGCATCATTCCGCGTGCGCAGCACTCGATCTCGCGCAAGAACATCTCGTCCGCGGCGCTGCGCGTGCTGTACCGGCTGAACGAAGCCGGCTACCAGGCGTTCCTCGTCGGCGGCGCGGTGCGCGACCTGCTGCTCGGCGGGCGGCCGAAGTACTTCGACATCGCCACCGACGCGACGCCGGAGCAGGTCCGCGCGCTATTCCGCAACTGCCGCCTGATCGGCCGCCGCTTCCGCCTCGCCCATGTCGTGTTCGGCCACGAGATCGTCGAGGTCGCGACGTTCCGCGGCAGCAGCGACGACGGCTCCGGCGACCGCCACCTCGTCGACGGACGCCTCGTGCGCGACAACGTCTACGGCAGCCTCGAAGAAGACGCGGTGCGGCGC
>DASWOS010000010.1:0-5263 GCA_036398645.1 Dokdonella sp.
CGCGCACGTCGCGGCCTTTCGATTCGCGCGGATCGACGCTGTCGAACAGTGCGATCAGGAAGTCCTTGACCTCGGCCGTGGTGCGCGCCTCGCGCGCGACCCTGCGCGCCTGCCAGACGATGCCGGCCGCGCCGACGGCCAGTGCGGCGGCGATCGCGGCGCCGGCGCCGAGCGGCAGCCAGTGGCGCCGCACGAAGCGGCCGACGCGATAGCGACGGTTGCTGCCGCGCAGCGGCCGCCGCTCGAGCCACGCGCGCAGGTCGTCGGCGAGCGCGTCGACCGAGGCGTAGCGCGACTCGGGCCGCTTTTCGAGCGCGCGCCGCACGATGCGATCGAGATCGCCGCCGAGCGCGCGCCGCAGCGCGTGCGCGGAGAGCCCGCGCCGCCGCGCGAGCGTCCGCGCGTCGTCGGCAGCGACGAGGCGGGACGGCGTCGACGCGAGCGCGGCGTCCCGCGCTTCGTCCGGCGGCCGGCGCGCGAGCGCGCGATCGAGCGGGGCGGGCGCCTCCTCGACGATGGCTTTCTGCCAGCTGACCTCGCCGCGCTCGGCGAGTGCGTACGGCAGGCGGCCGCTCAGCAGCTCGTACAGCAGCACGCCGAGCGCGTAGACGTCGGTCGCGGTCGTCACCGGCTGCGCGAGCACCTGCTCGGGCGCCGCGTACTCGCGCGTCATCGGCTGCGAGCGCGTGCCGGTCAGCCCCGGCCGCGCGGCGTCGTCGAGCAGCTTGGCAATGCCGAAATCGAGCAGCTTCGGCTCGCCGGCCCCGGTGACGAGCACCTTCGCCGGCTTGATGTCGCGATGGACGACGAGGTTGCGGTGCGCGTACTGCACCGCGTCGCAGACCTTCAGCACGAGGCGGACGCGCGCGGCGACGCCGAGACGACGCTCGTCGCACCAGTGCGTCAGCGGCTCGCCCTCGACGTACTCCATCGTGAAGAACGGCGTGCCGTCCGCGCCGACGCCGCCGTCGTGCAGCATCGCGACGTTCGGGTGCGAGAGCCGCGCGAGGATCTCGCGTTCGCGCAGGAAGCGTTCGCGCGCGTCCGGCGTCGCCGCGTCGTCGTCGATCAGCTTCAACGCGACGACGCGCTCGAATTCGCCGTCGGTGCGCTCGGCGAGATAGACGCGGCCCATGCCGCCGCGGCCGAGCAGGCGCAGCAGGCGATAGGCGCCGAAGCGCGTGCCGATCCGCGTCTCCGGCGCCATCGCCTCGTCGGCGAGCAGGCCGGCGACGAGGCCGGCCGCGCCGCGGTCGAGCAGCTGTTCCGGCTCGTCGTGCGCGGCGAGCAGGCGGCGCACCGCGCCGAGCAGCTCCGGCGTGTCCGCGCAGCGCGCTTCGAGCCAGGCGTCGCGGCGCTCGCGCGGCAGGTCGAGCGCCGCCGCGAACAGCCGGCGCAGTCGCGGCCAGCGTGCGGCGGCGTCGGCGGCGTTCACGGGTCGGCGCCGTCCATCGCGCATTTCAGGAACGCGCGCGCGAGCTCCCAGTCGCGGCGCACCGCGTGCTCGGTTTCGCCGAGCTCGTGCGCGATCTCGGCGAGGCCGAGGCCGGCGAAGAAGTGCCATTCGACGATGCGGCACAGGCGCGGATCGTGCGTCTCGAGCCGGCGCAGCGCCGCGTCGAGTTCGAGCGCGCGTTCGGCGGAGCCGTCGGCGACGCCGTGCGCCGCGCCGAGATCCGTGTGTCGCACCCCGCCGCCGCGCTTGGCGCTGCCGCGCCGGCGCGCGTGGTCGACCATGATCTGACGCATCGCGCGCGCCGACAGCGCGAAGAAATGCACGCGGTTGTGGATCGCGTCGCCGTCGGAGCGGGCGAGCTTCAGATAGGCCTCGTTGACGAGCGCGGTCGGGCTGAGCAGCGTCGCGGCGCCGCCGTGGCGCAACTGCCGCTGCGCGCAGGCGCGGAGCTCGGCGTAGACGATACGATAGGCCGCATCGGCCGCAGGCCCGTCGCCGCCGCGTGCGGCGTTCAGCAGCGACGTGAGGTTGCCCGGTTCCGCCATGCCCGCCCCCGTCGCGATCGGCGCGCGCGCAGCATAGCAGGCCGCCGCCGCGCGACGCGGCCGCGCCGGCGCGTTACAGCGACTGCGTGCGCCCGCCGTCGACCGGCACGTTGACGCCGTTCACGTAGGCCGCGGCCGGCGTCGCGAGGAACGCGACGACGTTGGCGATCTCGGCCGGCGCCGCGAAGCGTCCGAGCGGCACGCTGGCGAGCATCGTACGCTCGACCTCGGCGGCGCCGCGCCCGGTCGCGGCGACGCGGTCGGCGAGGATCTGCTCGAGGCGCTGCGTGCGCGTGTAGCCGGGCAGCACGTTGTTGACGGTGATGCCGTCGGCGCCGAGCTCGCCGGCCAGCGTCTTCGCCCAGCTCGCGACCGCGCCGCGGATCGTGTTCGACACGCCGAGGTTCCTGATCGGCTCCTTGACCGAGGTCGAGATCACGTTGACGACGCGGCCGTAGCCGGATGCCTTCATGCCGGGCAGCACGGCCTGCAGCAGCACCTGCGCGGCGACGAGATGCTGCTCGAACGCGCGGCGGAACGCGTCGAGCTCCGCCGCGTGCGCGGTGCCGCCGGGCGGACCGCCGCTGTTGTTGACGAGGATCTGGATCGCGTGCGCGCGCGCGGCCGCTTCGACCGCCGCGCGCAGCGCCGCGGCGTCGCTCATGTCCGCCGCGAGCGTCGCGTGCCGCTGTGCGGCGTGCGTCTTCGGCAGCGCGGCGAGCGCCGCGTCGAGCGCGGCCGGCGAGCGGGCGAGCAGCGTCACGTCGGCGCCGAGCGCGGCGAGCTCGATCGCGACGGCGCGGCCGATGCCCTGCGAGGCGCCGCAGACGAGCGCGTGCTTTCCGGTGAGGTCGAGATCCATGAGCCTACCGACGCAAGGGAACGGTTGCGAAGGGTAAGGGAAGTGACGGGCGCGATGCATGCGCTGAGCGGCACCGGAACCGGACCGCGCGCCGCGCGTGCCGCGGCCGCGGCGATGCGGGTGCGCGACGCACACGTGCCGCGCGGACTTGCCGGGGCGTGCGCGCGGGTCCGACGTCACGCTCGGCGACGTCGACGTCGCGGCTTCCGCGTCGAGGCCGCGGTTCGGATCTCCGCTCCGTACGCGCGCGCGGCGATCAGCGTCCGCGCACGCAGTGCCGACGCCGCCGGCGTACGCCGATTACGACCGAGCGCCGCGCACCGGCTCGGTGCGCGGCCGCACCCGGCGGCCGCGACGAGACTCGATCGGGCCGTCGTCCGGATGCGAACCGGTCCTGCAGTCGAGCACGCCCTCGCGCGGACATGCTCGAGCCCGGCTCATGCGCGGCGCGCGAGCCGCCGCGCGTTCGCGGTCACGCGCCGCGAGCTCGGCGCGAGCAGCGCGGAGGCGACGCGGGTGGTCGCGTCCTGCACGAGCAGCGCGCCGGCGACCGCCGTCGCGGCCTCGCGGCCGTTCGGAAAGCAGGCGCGCAGCCACCACGAGCCGAGCTCCCACTGCGCGCGCATCAGCGCGATCGTGACGGCCTCGACGGTGTCGGACGCGGCGGCGGCCTTCTCGGTGATCATGCGCCGGTGCTCGCGCGCGGTGCGCAGCGAAGTCGGCGCGCGCGCGGCCGCGGCGACGCGCTGCGCGACGACGGCGGGCGCCCAGGTGAGCAGCGCCGCCCAGTCGGCGGCGACGGCGGCGGCAGGGGACGTGCGCTTGCGGGTCATCGTGACGGACTCGTCGGCTCGGAAGGACCGAGCATGCGCGGCGCGAGCTGAACCGTCACGCGCGACCGACGAGCCGCGCGGCCGCGGAAATCGCCGTCAATGCCGCGGCGGCAGCTTCTGCACCATGCGCGTCAGCAGCTCCTCGTCGTCGTCGCCGCGCGGTGGCTCGACCGAATCGAGGTCGAAACCGAGCATCGCGGCGTCCTCCTCGTCGAGGCCGTCGAACGCGCGGAACTCGGCGTCGAGCAGCGCCATGCGCGCGGCGGTCTCGTCGTCGTAGCGCAGCACGCGACCGTCGTTGTCGAAGACCTCGGCGACGCCGGAGTCGAGCACGTCGAGGCGCGCCCAGATCAGCGTGTCGCCGATCACCGCGAGCCACCAGCGCGACGCCGGCGCGTTCACGCCGCCGCTCCGAGATGACCGAGCAGCTTCGACGCGACGGCGACCGCCGCGCCGGCGAGGATCGTCCACGCGCCGATGCTGCCGAGCACGCCGAGCGCGTCGAGGTCGCGGTCCGCGAGCGCGCGATAGCGCGCGCCGAGGTACCACGCGAACGCGTGCGGCGCGAACAGGAAGCCGCCGAGGCGGCCGTGCTCGGTCGCGTGATGGTCGCGCAGGTGCACCGCGACGAGCATCCAGGTGATGACGTAGGTGGTCAGCCCGGCGACGATCATGCCGAGGCCCATGATCAGCAGGAATTCGCGCGTCGCGAGCAGGCTCACGCTAGAACTCCGCCGAGCCCGGCGCGCGCGGATACGGGATCGCGTCGCGGATGTTCGCGAGGCCGCAGACGTAGCAGACCAGCCGCTCGAAGCCGAGCCCGAAGCCCGCGTGCGGCACCGTGCCGTAGCGGCGGAAGTCGCGGTACCAGCCGTACATCGCCGGGTCGAGACCGAACTGCGCGATGCGGCGGTCGAGCACGTCGAGCCGCTCCTCGCGCTGCGAGCCGCCGATGATCTCGCCGATGCCGGGTGCGAGCACGTCCATCGCGGCGACCGTGCGGCCGTCGTCGTTCAGGCGCATGTAGAACGCCTTGATGCGCTCCGGGTAGTTCGTGACGACGACCGGGCCGCCGACGTGCTCCTCGGTCAGGAAGCGCTCGTGCTCGGTCTGCAGGTCCGCGCCCCATTCGACCGCGTAATCGAACGCGCGCCCGGATTTCTTCAGGATCTCGACCGCGTCGGTGTAGTCGATGCGCGTGAACGGCGCGGCGACGATCGCCTCGAGCCGCGAGATTGCGGACTTCTCGACGCGATCGGCGAAGAACGCCATGTCGTCGGGCCGCTCGGCGAGCACCGTGCGGAAGATGTATTTCAGGAAATCCTCGGCGAGCGCGGCGTCGTCGGCGAGCGTCGCGAACGCGATCTCCGGCTCGATCATCCAGAACTCGGCGAGATGGCGCGTCGTGTGCGAGCGTTCGGCGCGGAACGTCGGCCCGAACGTGTAGACCTTGCTCAGGCTCAGGCAGTAGCCCTCGACGTTCAGCTGGCCGGACACGGTCAGGAACGCCTCCTTGCCGAAGAAGTCCTCGCGGAAGTCGATCGCGCCGGTCGGCGTGCGCGGCAGG
>DASWOS010000011.1:0-4951 GCA_036398645.1 Dokdonella sp.
ATTCCTCGTTCGACGGCGGTGCGATCGCGACGATCCTGACGCGCAGCGGACGCGCGCTGACGCTCGATCATCGGCGCGGTCTCGATGCGGTCAGCGCGGTGTTCGCGGCGGCCGCGATGTACGGCGAGTTCCTCGTCGATCCGGCGCTCGGCGCGAACACCGACTGGATCGTCACGTTCCCGACGAAATCGTTCTACGTCGCGCCGCGCGATTTCGCCCTGACCCAGCCGCTCGCGCCGTTCGTGGAGCGCTTCGGCGACGGCGTCGCCGGTGCCTCGAACGTCGAGATGCTCGCGACCGTTTTCGACCGCGAGGAGGGCGCCGTGAACGTGCCCGGCGGCGACCACCTCGGAGTGCCGGTCAGCGCCGCGCCGTGGCGCCTGCGGTACGAAGTGAACGCGATCGCGTTCGGGTCGTCGTCCGCGGCGGCGGCGTCGTCCGGCGTGTTCGGCTCGACGCTGAGCAGCATGCTGCAGCCGCTCGGCACCGCCGGGCAGGTCGCGCTCGATCTCGCCTCCGGCGACGGCGGCCACGCGATGGTGCCCGACGCCGCCGGCATCGTCGTGCACGGGCTGCCGGTGACCGGCTTCATGGCCTACGACATCGTCAACGCGAATGCGCGCGCCGGCATCCTCGCCAATTACGGCGGCGCGTTTCCGCATCGGACCCGCACGGACTGCACGGACGCGACCGGGGCGGAGCGCTGCGACTGAGCGAGGACCGCGGCGAGAGCCGTGATCGCCGGCCAGGCCGCGCGCCGCGCTCGCGGATATGTCATCGCGACCGTCGGCGCGACGTGTGCGCTATGGCGTTTCGCGTGCCGATGTGGAACGCTTCGGCTCTGCACGTTCCACCTGTCGGCGCCGGTGCGCTCGCGGATTCCGCGTGCGCGCCGCGTGCCTCCTGCGGCGACGATCCGATGAGCACGATTTCGATCCCGGTGTCCTACGGCGAGCTGGTCGACAAGATCACGATCCTCGAGATCAAGTCGGCGCGCATCGGCGATGCGGCGAAGCTCGCCAACGTGCGTGCCGAGCTCGACCTGCTGAACGCGACCTGGGCCGAGGCGCCGGCGTCGCGCGTCGACATCGCCGCCGAGCGTGCCCGCTTGCGCGAGGTCAACGAGGCGCTCTGGGACATCGAGGATCGCATCCGCCTGAAGGAACGCGACCGCGCGTTCGACGCCGAGTTCGTCGAACTCGCGCGCTCGGTCTATCTGTGCAACGACGAGCGCGCCGCGATCAAGCGCGAGATCAACGAGAAGCTCGGCTCGACGCTCGTCGAGGAGAAGTCGTACCAGCCCTACCGCTGAGCCGCGCGCGCGCGCCCGGCCTCGCCGCGCGCGTGCGCGGCGGCGAACGCCTCGAACCGCTCGACGACCGCGTCGACGTCGATCAGATCCATGACGCCGCGGTGCTCGAGCTTCGTTCCCCACGGCAGCGCTTCGGCCGGCTTGCGGCAGAACTTGCGCGCGGCCGCGTCGTAGCGGTCGACGCACCAGCGACGGTCGGAGTACGGCCCGGAGCGCGCCGGGTTGCTCGCCGCGTGCAGGCCGAGCACCGGCGTGCCGACCGCGTTCGCAATGTGCATCGGCCCCGAATCTGGGCTCAGCACCAGCGTCGCGCGCTCGAGCAGCGCCATCAGTTGCTTCAGCGTGTCCTTGCCGATCAGGTCGAGCGGACGCGCCTTCGCCTGCGCGAGGATCTGGTCGCCGAACTCGCGCTCGAGCTCGGTCGGGCCGCCGCACAGCACGACGCGCCAGCCGAGCGCGAGCGCGGCGTGGTCGACGACCGCGGCGTAGCGCTCCGGCCGCCAGTTGCGCCGCGGATGGCTCGACACCGGGCTGACCAGCAGCGTCGGTGCGTCGCCGGGCAGGTGCTTGGCGGCGAATTCGCGCGCGTCGTCCGGGATCGGGATGTCCCAGCGCGGCGGCCCGTCGCGCTTCAGCCCGAGCGGCTCGGCGAAGCTCGCGATCGCGTCGAGCACGTGCTCGCCGACGCGCTCGGGAATGCGGCAGTTGATGAACAGGCCGTGCAGGTCCTTCGACCGCTTGCGGTCGTAGCCGATGCGCAGCGGCGCCTCGACGAGGCGGCTCAGCAGATTCGCGCGCCACGACACCTGCATGTGCAGCAGCGCGTCGAAGCGGCGCCCGGCCAGCCGCTCGCGCACCGCGCGCAGGCCGACGCGGCCGGCGCGCTTGTCGAACACGACGAACTCGACGTCCGGCAGGTCGCCGACGAGCCGGTGCTCGAGCTTGCCGATCAGCCAAGTCAGCCGCGTGCGCGGCCATGCCTGCTGCAGCGTGCGCACGAGCGGGACGACGTGGGTCACGTCGCCGAGCGCGGACGTGCGCAGCAGGCAGAGCGAAGCCGGCGACGTGGCCGGCGTTGACGCTTGATCCATGCGGCGCTTGCTACCATCTGTTTACGGATGACCCGGCAAGTTGGCAGACGCATGCGCGAGGCGCAAGTTCCATCGACGGCCGGCGGCGCGATCCTCTACGACGCGGCGCTCGGCGTCGCGCCGGACGACACCTGGTTCGAGCGCGAGCACTGGACCGCGGCCGGCCGCGCCGAGACCGCGAGCGGCGGTCGCGGCGGCGTCGCGTTCGTTGAGACGCCGGCCGGCGCGTGTGCGCTGCGTCATTACCATCGCGGCGGCTGGGCCGCGCGCCTCAGCCGCGACCGTTACGTCTGGACCGGCGCCGAGCGCACGCGCGCGTTCCGCGAGTTCCGCCTGCTCGCGCGGCTCGCCGAACGCGGGCTGCCGGTCGCCGCGCCGGTCGCGGCGCGCTACGTGCGGCACGGCGCTGCGTATCGAGCCGACCTGCTGACGCGGCGCGTCGTCGCGGCGCACACGCTCGCGCAACGGCTCGCCGAGCGCCGCCTCGGCGGCGCGCTCGCGCATCGCGTCGGCGGCACGATCGCGCGGTTCCACGCCGCGCAGGTCTGGCACGCCGACCTGAACGCGCACAACGTGCTCGTCGACGCGGACGACGCGGTCTGGCTCATCGACTTCGACCGTGGCCGCGTGCGCGCGCCGAACGCGGCCTGGCGGCGCGCGAACCTGCGCCGGCTGCGGCGCTCGCTCGACAAGCTCGGCGCGCGCGCGGTCGCGGACTTCGATGCGCAGTTCTGGCGGCCGCTGCTCGCCGCATACGACGACGCGTTCGCGCAGGGAGCCCCGCAGGAGATCCCGCGCGGAGCGTTGTCGTGACGCTCGCATTGCGCTTCCTCGGCGTCGGCAGCGCGCAGGCGCCCGAGCTCGGCTCGGCCTGCGGCGTGCTCGAGCGCGACGCGCGCGCGCTCTTGATGATCGACTGCGGCCCGGAGGCGCTGTCGGCGTACCTCGAGCGCTACGGCGAGCCGCCGCGTGCGATCTACCTGACGCACACGCACATGGACCACGTCGGCGGGCTCGAGCGGCTGTTCTACAAGGTCTACTTCGACGCCGCGTTGCGCGGCCGCGTGCGGCTGTACGCGCACGCGGCGCTGGTGCCGCTGCTGCAGGCGCGCGTCGCCGACTATCCGGAAGTGCTCGCCGAGGGCGGCGCGAACTTCTGGGATGCGTTCGCGCTGGTGCCGGTCTCGCGCGGCTTCTGGTGCGACGGGCTCTGGTTCGACGTGTTCCCGACGCGCCACCACGCGCCGAACACGTCGTTCGGCGTGGCGCTGGCCGGCAGCTTCGTCTGGACCGGCGACACGCGGCCGGTGCCGGAGATGCTGAGCGTGTATGCTGCGCACGGCGAGCTCGTCGCGCACGACTGCACCGTGGCCGGCAACCCGTCGCACAGCGGCCTCGACGACCTCGCCGAGTACGGGAACGAGCTGCGGAACCGCCTGATGCTGTACCATTACGCGAGCGAGACCGAAGCGGCGACGATGCGTGCGCGCGGCTTCCGCGTGGCGCGCCGCGGCGACGTCGTCGCGCTGGCGCCGCCGCGCCGCGCGCTCGCGGGCGCGGAGGCCAGCTGAGATGGGCGTCGCGATCCCGCTGAAGCTCGTCCCGCCGCGCGACCTGCGCGGCCGCGTGCTGCGCGACCTGCGCATCTCGGTCGTCGACCGCTGCAACTTCCGCTGCCCGTACTGCATGCCGGAAGACCAGTATCCGCGCGACCACGAGTTTCTCGGCAAGGCCGAGCGCCTGCGCTTCGATGAGATCGAGCGGCTCGCGGCGATCTTCGCGCGGCTCGGCGTGCACAAGCTGCGCCTGACCGGCGGCGAGCCGCTGCTGCGCCGCGACCTGCCCGAGCTCGTGCGCCGGCTCGCCGCGGTGCCCGGCATCGACGACGTCGCGCTGACGACGAACGGCAGCCTGCTCGCGGCACGCGTGGAGGCGTTGCGCGCGGCCGGGCTCGGCCGCATCACGCTGAGCCTCGACACGATCGTGCCGGAGACGTTCCGCCGCATGTCCGGCGGCCGCGGCGACGTCGGCGTCGCGCTCGGCGCGATCGCCGCGGCCGAGCGCGCCGGCTTCGCTCCGCTGAAGATCAACAGCGTCGTCCTGCGCGGCGTCAACGACGGCGAGGTGCTCGATCTCGTCGCGCATTTCCGCGGCAGCGGCCACATCGTGCGCTTCATCGAGTACATGGACGTCGGCACCTGCAACGACTGGCGCCGCGACCTCGTCGTGCCGAGCGCCGAGCTGCGCGAGCGCATCGCGCGGCACTGGCCGCTGGTCGAGCTCGCGCCGAGCTACGGCGGCGAGGTCGCGCGGCGCTTCGCGTTCGCCGACGGGCAGGGCGAGATCGGCTTCATCGGCTCGGTGACCGAGCCGTTCTGCGGCGACTGCTCGCGCGCGCGCCTGTCCGCGGACGGGCGGTTGTACACCTGCCTGTTCGCCGGCTCCGGCCACGACCTGCGCGGCCCGCTGCGCGCCGGCGCGAGCGACGCGGACCTCGCCGGCATGATCCGCGCGGTCTGGAGCGCGCGCGACGACCGCTACAGCGAAT
>DASWOS010000012.1:0-3723 GCA_036398645.1 Dokdonella sp.
CGTGCCGAAGGGAAGCTCGGTCGCGCTGCTCGGCCAGGTGCGCACGATGGAGAGCTCGTTCTCCGGACTGCTGTTCGGCCTGCTCGGCGCGATCGTGCTGATCTACTTCCTGATCGTCGTGAACTTCCAGTCGTGGGCCGATCCGTTCGTGATCATCACGGCGCTGCCGGCCGCGCTCGCCGGCATCGTCTGGATGCTGTTCGCGACGTTCACGCCGCTGTCGGTGCCGGCGCTGACCGGCGCGATCATGTGCATGGGCGTCGCGACCGCGAACAGCGTGCTCGTCGTCAGTTTCGCGCGCGAGGAGCTCGAGCGGCTCGGCGACGCGATCGACGCCGCGCTCGAAGCCGGCTTCGTGCGTTTCCGTCCGGTGCTGATGACCGCGCTCGCGATGGTCATCGGCATGACGCCGATGGCGCTCGGCCTCGGCGAGGGCGGCGAGCAGAACGCGCCGCTCGGCCGCGCGGTCATCGGCGGCCTCGTCTTCGCGACGACCGCGACCCTGATCTTCGTCCCCGTCGTTTTCAGCATCGTGCACCGGCACTACGGCCGCAAGCCGGCGCCGGGCCCCGCCGTTGGAGAGCTCCATGTCGCCTAACACGTCACCACCGCCGCAGATATCGCCGCGCAAGCTGCGCTTCGCCGGCCTCGTCGCGATCGTCCTGCTCGTCATCGTCGTCGTCACCGGGCTGGTCACGCGCGCGCACGGCGACGCACGCCTGCGCGACTGGACCGACGACCAGGCCGTACCGACCGTCGCGGTCGTCACGCCGGGCACGAAGAGCGGATCGACGTCGCTCGACCTGCCGGGCCGCATCGAGGCCTACACGCGCGCGCCGCTGTACGCGCGCGTCAGCGGCTATCTGAAGAGCTGGACCGCGGACATCGGCACCTCGGTCAAGGCCGGCCAGCTGCTGGCCACGATCGAGACGCCGGACCTCGACCAGCAGCTGCTGCAGGCCAAGGCCGACCTCGCCAGCGCACAGGCGAACGCGGCGCTGGCCGGCACGACCGCGAAGCGCTGGCAGTCGATGCTCGGCTCCGACTCGGTCTCCAAGCAGGAAGTCGACGAGAAGACCGGCGATTACGCCGCGAAGCAGGCACTGGTCAAGGCCGCGCAGGCGAACGTCGACCGGCTCGAGGCTCTGAAGAGCTTCACGCGCATCGTCGCGCCGTTCGACGGCGTCGTGACCGCGCGCGAGACCGACGTCGGCGCGCTGATCAACGCCGGCGGCGGCGTCGGCCAGGAGCTGTTCGTCGTCTCCGACACGAAGAAGCTGCGCGTCTACGTCAACGTGCCGCAGAACTACGTGCCGGACGTGCCGGCGGGAACGAAGGCGACGATCACGGTGCCGGAGCATCCGAACAAGACCTACACGGCGACCGTCGCGGCCTCGGCCGGAGCGGTCAACGTCGCCTCGGGCACGACGCTGATGCAGCTCGTCGTCGACAACGCGGCCGGCGACCTGCTGCCGGGCGGCTTCGCGAACGTCAGCCTCGAGCTGCCGCACGCGACGGCGAGCGCGCTCAGCGTGCCGGCCAGCGCGCTGATCTTCGACAGCGCGGGCCTGCGCGTCGCGACGGTCGACGCCGACAACAAGATCCGGCTGAAGAAGGTCGCGATCGGACGCGACCTCGGCAAGACGATCGAGCTGAGCTCGGGGCTCGCCGCCGACGACCGTGTCGTCGAGACGCCGCCGGACGGACTCGCCGACGGCGAGCCGGTGCGCATCGCCGAGAAGGCGCAGGCCGGCGCCCCGGCGGGAGCCACGCCCGCGGCGAAGGACGACCATGGCAAGGGTTGATCCCGCCGTGCGCATGCTCGCCGCGGCCGCCGCGCTGACGGTGCTGGCCGGCTGCTCGTTCGCGCCGCCGCTGAAGGTGCCCGACGCGCCGGTCGTGCAGAGCTACAAGGAAGAAGCGCCGTGGATGCCGGCGCAGCCGTCCGACCGGATCCGCCGCGACGGCTGGTGGACGCTGTACGGCGACGCCGAGCTCGACGAGCTCGAGAAGAAGCTGATCGCGAACAGCCCGGACCTCGCCGCCGCGTTCGCGCGTTACCGGCAGACGCAGGCGGTCAGGGACCAGCTGCGCTCGGGCCTGTTCCCGACGCTGGCCGGCGTCGCCGGCGCCGAGCGCGACCGCCAGTCGGAGCTGAAGCCGCTGCGCGTGCTCGGCCCGAACTCGCCGGACATCTACGACACCTACACGGTCGGCGTCGAGCTCGACTACGAGCTCGACCTCTGGGGCCGCGTGCGCAACCAGGTCGCGTCCGGCGAGGCGAGCGCGCGCGCCGCCGCGGCGGACCTCGAATCGGCGCGGCTCAGCCTCGAGGCGCAGCTCGCCGACGACTACATCGTGCTGCGCGGGCTCGACCGCGAGATCGCGCTGCTGAACGACACCGTCGCCGCGTACCAGCGCGCGCTCGACTTGACCGAGCAGCGTCACGCCGGCGGCATCGCGTCCGGCCTCGACGTCGCGCGTGCGCAGACGCAGATCGACAGCGCACGCTCGCAGCTCGCGCAGACGCGCGCGCAGCGCGCGCTGGCCGAGCACGCGATCGCGACGCTGGTCGGCGAGCCGGCATCGACGTTTTCGCTCGCGGCGCGCACCGAGCCGCTCGAGCTCGTGCCAGTGCCGCCGGGCGTGCCGTCGACGCTGGTGCAGCGCCGGCCGGACATCGCCGCCGCACAGCGGCACATCGAAGCCGCGAACGCGAACATCGGCGTCGCCCGCGCGGCGTTCTTCCCGGCGGTCACGCTGAGCGCGACCGCCGGCTACCAGAGCAGCCGCGGCGGCGATTGGCTCAAGGCGCCGAACCGTTACTGGTCGATCGGTCCGTCGCTGTTCCTGACCCTGTTCGACGCCGGCCGGCGCAAGGCCGAGGTCGCGCAGGCGCAAGCCGAGCTCGACGAGCAGGGCGCGAACTATCGCGGTGTCGTGCTCGGCGCGTTCCAGCAGGTCGAGGACAACCTCGCGCTGCTGCATCACTACCACGACGCGGCCGAGGCGGACCGCTCGGCGGTCGCGGCCGCGCATCAGGCGCTCGACCTGTCGACCGGCCGCTACCGCCAGGGCGCGGTCAGCTATCTCGACGTCGTCACCGCGCAGACGACCGCTCTGCAGATCGAGAGCGAGGCGCTCGACCTCGACACGCGCCAGCTGCGCGCGAGCGTGCAGCTGATCCGCGCGCTCGGCGGCGGCTGGACGCAGGACCTCGCCGACGCGCAGCCCGCGCCGACGGCGCCCGGCGCCGCGGCTCCGACGTCGCCGTAGGCGCCCGCGTCGGCCGCGACCGGGCGCGCGCGACCGCGGCGTCACGATGCGACGCCGCGTGAACCGGCGTGCAGCCGCGTCGCATCAACGCGTCCGAAGCCGCCGCCCGATCGACGCCGCACCACGCTCCCTGGAGGAGCCGGCTTCAGCCGCGACCGAACGCGCCCCGCGCCCGCAGCGCATGCGGCGTCGCGCTGCCCGATCGACAGCACTACGCCCCTTCGGAGGCGCCGGCTTCAGCCGCGTCCGAGACCACCCCGCGCACGCCGCGATTCGCGCTTGCGCGGATCCGCTCCGCCGGCCGACGCCGCTCCGATCACGAAAGCGCCGGATGCGGCGGGCGCGGCCGCCGCGTCCTGCGCGCGAGCAGCGCGTGCGCGAACAGCACGGCGAGCACGATGCCGACGCCGAGATAGAACGACGGTGCGAGTTCGCGCTGTTCGCCGA
>DASWOS010000013.1:0-5262 GCA_036398645.1 Dokdonella sp.
GCGAGCGACTGGTTCGATCTCGCCGAGCACGGCGGCGGCAGCGTCGAGCGCGCGTTCGCGCGCATCGCGCTCGAGCGCGCGCTGGTGATCGGCGTCGAGACCGACATCCTGTTCCCGCTGACGCAGCAGCAGCAGATCGCCGAAGGCTTGAGCGCCGGCGGCGCCGCGGTCGACTTCGTCGCGCTCGACAGTCCGCAAGGCCACGACGCGTTCCTCGTCGACATCCCGCGCTTCGGCGCCGCGATCGCGCGTTTTCTCGCCGCGCTGTAGAATGCGATCCGTCGCGGCGATCCCCGCCGCGCGGTCCGCTCGCGTGAATCCTCATGCTCTCGCTTGAATTCCCCGGTGCGAAGCAGCTCGTCGGCGCGATCGACGCCGCGGTCGGCCAGCGCGACGAGACCGCGATCACGCACGCGCTGCGCAACGCGCTGTGCCGGCTGATCCGCGAGCGCAGCGTGTCGCTGCCGGCCTGCGTGTTCGAGACCGCGAGCGACCACTACGCGCGCCGCGAGCTGTACCGCAGCGACGCGCACGGCTACAGCGTCATCGCGATGACCTGGGGACCCGGCCAGGGCACGCCGATCCACGACCACGCCGGCATGTGGTGCGTCGAAGGCGTCTGGGAAGGCTTCCTCGAGGTCACGCCCTACGAGCTCGTCGAGACGCGCGACGGCCGCTATCGCTTCGAATCGCGCGGCACGATGAACGCCGGCCCCGGCTCCGCCGGCAGCCTGATCCCGCCGCACGAGTACCACACGATCCGCAATCCGAGCGACGACTCGCTCGCGATCTCGCTGCACATCTACCGCGGCGCGATGGATTCGTGCTCGGTGTTCCGCCCGGCCGACGCCGGCTGGTACGCGCGCGACGAGCGCCGGCTCTCGCTCGACCGAACGCACTAGCGCCGCCTCGCCGTCTCGCGCCGCCGCTCCCGCCGCACGCGGTGCAGGAGCCGGCTTGACAGCCGCGACGCGCCGCCGTCCGCGCATGGGCCTTGTAGGAGCCGGCTTCAGCCGCGATCCTCGCTGCGCTGCGACCCGCGAAACCGGTCCCGCGTATTCGCCGCTGAAGCGCGCTCCGACGACACGGCTCGACCGACGGCCGGCGGCCCGAGCATGCCTGCTATACTGCCGCGCTCCGCGGCTACGGCCCGGCATCGTGCGGCGCTCAGCCGACGTGCTCGGACCGCGCGGAATGCCCGAGTGGCGGAATGGGTAGACGCAGTGGACTCAGAGCGAATTTGAGCCCTGCGGGGGAAACCCTGCAGGTGAAGCCCGTCAAAGTCGGTGAAGGCCCTGGACGACGTCCGAGCTAACGCCGAGCCAAGCCCCGGATCGTGCGATGCGGGGAAGGTGTAGAGAGCAGACGGCGGGCACCTAAGGCCGCGAGGCTAGGGTGAAGGCGTGCTCCAGACCACGAACGCCGCTCCGAACGAGCGGCGGCGGCGAAAGCCGAAGTGGCCGGAAAATCCACCGCCGTAAAAAGCGTGTCGGTTCGACTCCGACCTCGGGCACCAATCCGGAAGCCGTCTACCCGACGGCTTCCTCGTCCGTCCGCGGCGTATCCGGCCTGCCGGAACGCCGCGGACGGCCGCCGACGCGCCGCCGCCTGCGCATCGGCTCGAGTCGGTCGACGAGAGCGAACGCTGCGCATCCGCGAGAACGAACGCCACGTCGAGCACGCTCCGACGCGCGACGAGCCGCGCCGGCGCGCGGCCGCGCTCGCTCGGCGCGAACACGCTCGCCGGCGGCGGCGCGGACTGCTCGAACACGGCGCCGCTTTCTCATGCACGAGGCTCCGGCGGCGGCGCGATGCCTAGCATCTTCGACGCAACGCTCTGCCCCGGCACCCCCGGCGCACCACCGTCGTGCGCCCGTGCGACGGCGTCGCCTACACCGCCGAGCGATC
Source organism: Dokdonella sp. (assembly GCA_036398645.1). Taxonomy (GTDB): domain Bacteria; phylum Pseudomonadota; class Gammaproteobacteria; order Xanthomonadales; family Rhodanobacteraceae; genus Dokdonella_A. Next base: position 1,909 of record DASWOS010000013.1, read on the forward strand.
ACCTGCCCGGTTTCCGCGCATTCGGGCGCGACCGGATCGCGCGACGACGAGTCGCAGGATCGCGATGAACGATTCCGCGGCCGAGTGACGAAGAACGGCGATCCGCGACGCTTTCAGCGCCGCGCGGCCGCGCGCGCGTCGGCGGAGAACGCGCCGGACCCGCCCGCTGCTCCGCCAGGTTCGCCGTATCCCCGGCGGCGAACGCGCACGCGGGCTACGCGAAAACCATGGCACGGAAGCTGCTTCGCTCGTATGCTCGAAATCGAGGAGGTGCCGTGATGCCCGTCAATGTCGTCGAGCTGCCGTTTCGCGGATTGTCCGACGGCGAGCTGCACATCCGCGAGTGGGAAGCCGTGATGGCGAACGGCTACGGCTCGCCGGAGCATCGCCGCATCGAACGCGAACGCGAACACCGCGCGCACGGCGCGCCGCTCTCGCGGCGTCCGCACTGAGCCGCGCTCCGCGAAAGCGCCGGATCGCCACGCCGACGCGGCGTGAGGTCGGCGTCGCGGCGTGCGCGCGCGGTCACTCCCAGCCGTGCCGAACCCGCGATGAAGTCGTCGCGTTCACGCCGAGCGCGACGCCGAGCCCGGCGCCGCGCGATCGGCCGCGGCGAGCGCGTCCGCACGCGGACGAACACGCATGCGACGCAAGGTCGCGCCGCCGCACCGCGCGATTCGCCGCGCCGGCGGCGATTCAGGCGATCCGCTCAACGCCGCCGAGATAGCCGCGCAGCGCGGCCGGCACCGTGATCGAGCCGTCGGCGTTCTGGTAGTTCTCGACGACCGCGATCAGCGCGCGGCCGACCGCGACGCCGGAGCCGTTCAGCGTGTGCACGAGCTCGGGCTTGCCGGTGTCCGGATTGCGCCAGCGCGCCTGCATGCGCCGCGCCTGGAAGTCCGTGCAGTTCGAGCACGAGGAGATCTCGCGATACGAACCCTGCGACGGCAGCCAGACCTCGAGGTCGTAGGTCTTCGCCGCGGCGAAGCCCATGTCGCCGCTGCAGAGCAGCATGCGTCGGTACGGAAGCTCGAGCCGCTCGAGCACGGTCTCCGCGCAGCGCGTCATGCGCTCGTGCTCGTCCCAGCTCTCGGCGGGCTTCACGATCGAGACGAGCTCGACCTTCTCGAACTGGTGCTGGCGGATCATGCCGCGCACGTCCTTGCCGTAGCTGCCGGCCTCGGCGCGGAAGCACGGCGTGTGCGCGGTCAGCCGCATCGGCAGCGCGGACGCGTCGACGATCGCGTCGCGCACGAGGTTCGTCAGCGAGACCTCGGCGGTCGGGATCAGATAGCGCTTGGTCTCGCCGATCTGCGTCGAGAACAGATCCTCCTCGAACTTCGGCAGCTGGCCGGTGCCCTGCATCGCGTCGGCGCCGACCAGCAGCGGCACGTTGCATTCGAGGTAGCCGTGCGCGGTCGTGTGCAGGTCGAGCATGAACTGCGCGAGCGCGCGGTGCAGCCGCGCGAGTTCGCCGCGCAGCACCGTGAAGCGCGCGCCGGACAGCTTCGCGCCGGCGTCGCCGTCGAGCCAGCCGTTGCGCGCGCCGAGCTCGACGTGATCCTTCGGCGCGAAATCGAACGCGCGCGGCGTGCCCCAGCGATGCTGCTCGACGTTGTCGCGCTCGTCCGCGCCGATCGGCACCGACTCGTGCGGCAGGTTCGGCATGCCGAGCGCGATCGCCGCGAGCCGCGCCTGCACGTCGGCGAGGCGCTGCTCGTTCGCCTTCAGCGCGTCGCCGAGCCCGGCGACCTCGGCGAGCAGCGCGGACGCGTCCTCGCCCTTCGCCTTCGCCTGGCCGATCGCCTTCGAACGCGTGTTGCGCAGGTTCTGCAGCTCCTGCGTCTCGGTCTGCGCCCGCTTGCGCTCGGCTTCGAGCGTTTCGAGCGACGCGCGATCGAGCGCGAAGCCGCGCAAGGCGAGGCGCTCGACGACGACGTCGAGTTGGCTGCGCAGCAGAGCCGGATCGAGCATGGCGGACGCCCGCGAGACGAAGGGCGCGGATTATCGCCGCGCGCTCGCCTCCGCCGCAACGCGGCGCGCGATCGTTCGTTCGAGCCGCATCGGTGCGGCTGCGCGCCGTAGGAGCACGCTTCAGCGGCGAATGCGTGGGTCTGCGACGCGGTGTGGATTCGCGACACCGCGGCGTTGCGACGTCGCGGCGTATCGCGGCTGAAGCCGGCTCCTACAGGCACGCGGTCTGCGCGTGGCCGCATGGGCGCGCTGTAGGAGCACGCTTCAGCGGCGAATGCGCGGGCTCCGGCGCGGACGTGGGCCCGCGGCGCGGCGCGTGCGTCGCGTCGCGGCCGAAGCCGGCGCCTGCGCCAGCTCAGTGCGCCAGCTCAGTGCGCCGGCTCAGGACGCGTCGCGGGCGCGGCGCCGCGCGGCGCGCAGCGCCTCGAGCTTCTCGCGGAACTTGCCTTCGAGGCCGCGCTCGGTCGGCGAATAGAACGTCGCGTCGGCGAGCGCGTCGGGCAGGCACTGCTGATCGAGCGCGACGCCGCCTTCGACGTCGTGGTCGTACTGGTAGCCGGCGCCGTAGCCGAGCCCCTTCATCAGCTTCGTCGGCGCGTTGCGCAGGTGCATCGGCACGTCGAGCGTGCCGGTCTCGCCGACGATGCGCTTCACCGTGCCGAACGCGGCGTAGGCCGCATTGCTCTTCGGCGCGACGGCGAGATAGATCGCGAGCTCGGCGAGGCCGAGCTCGCCCTCGGGGCTGCCGAGGCGGTCGTAGGTGTCCCACGCGTCGAGCGCCATGCGCCACGCGCGCGGGTCGGCGAGGCCGACGTCCTCGACCGCCATGCGCGCCATGCGCCGCGCGAGGTAGAGCGGATTGCAGCCGCCGTCGAGCATGCGCACGAGCCAGTACAGCGCGGCGTCCGCATCCGACGAGCGCACGGACTTGTGCAGTGCCGAGATCTGGTCGTAGAACTGCTCGCCGCCCTTGTCGAAACGGCGCGTGCGGTCGGCGAGCACCTGGCACAACGTCGCCTCGTCGATGCGGCCGTGCTCGGCGAGCTCGGCGGCGATCTCGAGGAACGTCAGCGCGCGGCGCACGTCGCCGTCGGCGGCGCGCGCCATCTGCCTCAGCGCGTCGGGTTCGACCGCGACGTGCATCGCGCCGAGGCCGCGTTCGTCGTCGGCGAGCGCGCGCTCGAGCGCGGTCGCGATCGCCTCGGCCGGCACCGCGTCCATGACGTGCACGCGGCAGCGCGACAGCAGCGCCGAGTTCAGCTCGAACGACGGGTTCTCGGTCGTCGCGCCGACGAACAGAATCACGCCCTTCTCGATGTGCGGCAGGAACGCGTCCTGCTGCGCCTTGTTGAAGCGGTGCACCTCGTCGACGAACAGCAC
>DASWOS010000014.1:0-1539 GCA_036398645.1 Dokdonella sp.
GATCGTCGCCGCGGCCGCCGCCGAGCCGGCGCTGGCACCCGCGGCCGTGCCGGCGGCGGACACCGCGCTCGCGGCGCGGCCGCCGCCGGCCGCCGCCCGGCGCGGCGCGGTCGGATTCGCGCTCGGCCTCGCGGCGTTCGCGCTCGCAAGCGTCGCGATCGCGACGTGGCACCGCACGCACGCGCCGGCGGCGGCGCCACGTAGCGGCGCCGTGACGTCCGGCCTCGTCGCGGTGCTGCCGGCGCACGTGCACAGCGCGCTCGCTCAGGACGGCTGGATGCGGCTCGGCCTGATGGCGCTCGGCGCCGATGCGCTGCGCGCGCTGCCGCAGCATGCGGTCGTGCCGAGCGAGAGCGTGATCGCCGCGCTCGGTACCGCCGGCGACGACGACGCGGCCGCCGCGGCGCGCGTGCGCGCGGCGACCGGAGCGGCGACGATCGTGCACATCGACGGCCGCCGCGAACGCGACCGCTGGCAGCTCGAAGCGACGCTCGACGGCGCCGACGGCCGGCGCCAGACGATCGGCGTCGATGCCGGCGACGCGGTCGCCGCCGGTGCCGCGCTCGGCGAGCGGCTGCGGCTCGCGATCGGCGCCGAGCCGGCCGCAGCGGCGGAAGCGGCCGACGCGCCGGAGACGCTCGCGCTCGCCGCGCGCATTCAGGCGGACCTGCTCGACGGCCGCGCCGCACGCGCGCTCGCGCAGGCCGACGACGCCGGCGCGCCGCTCGCGGCGGCGCCGCGCATCGTGCTGCTCCGCGCCAAGGCGATGAACCGGCTCGGCCGCGCCGACGAAGCCACCGCGGCGGTGCGCGCGTTGATCGCGCGCGCGACGGCCGGCGCGCCGTGGCTGGCCGAGGCGTGGACGACGCTCGGCTACAGCGAGCTCGTCGACGGTCGCCGCGAAGACGCCGAGCGCGACTTCCGCAACGCGCTGGCCGCGCTCGGCAACGACCGCGTCGAAGCCGGACGCGCCTGGCGCGGACTCGGCAACGCGCAAGCCGCGCGCGAGGATTTCGACGCCGCCGAAGCGAGCTTCCTGCGCGCGCGCATGGAGCTCGAAGGCAGCGGCGACCGCCTGCTGCAGGCGCATCTGCTCGACGACCTCGGTTCGGTCGCGGCGCGCCGCGGCCGCTTCGACGAGGCGATCGCGCGCTACGGCGAAGCCGCCACCGCCGCGGCCGCGATCGGCGGCGGCGAGATCGAGCTCGGCGCGCGCATGAACATCGCGCTCGCGCAGCAGGAACGTCTGCAGCACGAGGCCGCACTCGACAGCTGGCGCGCGCTGCTGCCGCGCGTGCGTGCGCTCGACTACCCGGCCATGCGCCGCTTCGCCGCGATTCATTACGCCGACGCGCTCGCCGAGGCCGGCGCATTGTCCGAAGCGGCCGCCGCGCTCGACGACGCCGGCAGCGCGGACGAGCTCGGCGCGCGCGACGCGCTCGAGGACGCGCGCCTCGACGCATTGCGCGTCAAGCTCGCGCTCGGCGATGCGCACGCGGTCGCGGCGAGCGCGCGCACTCTCGCCGGTGCCCCCGGGGC
>DASWOS010000015.1:0-5370 GCA_036398645.1 Dokdonella sp.
AGCTCGACCTCGCGGCGGAACTCGAGCGTGCCGTCGACGACCGCGCGCGGGCCGACGACGATGCGCGGCTTGTGCTCCTCGCCCGACGACGAGCGCGTCGGCTTCTCGACGAGCAGGCCGCCCTCGACGCGCGAGTCCGCACCGATCGTGACGTCGCCCTCGACGGTCGCGAGTCCGCCGCCGACGTGCGCGGCCTCGAGCCTGATCGAGCCGTTGACGGTCGAAGCGCGTCCGACGACGTCGGCGCCGTGCTCGAGGCGGATGTCGCCGTTGACGGTGCCGACCGTCGTGGCGACCTTCGCGTCCGCGCCGACCGCGATGCCGCCGTTGACGGTCTGCAGCGCGCCGACGCTCGCGTGCGCGCCGACCTCGATGTCGCCGTTGACCGTCCTCGCGCGCCCGGCCTCGGCGCCGTCGGCGACGTGGATGCTGCCGCTGACGGTGGTCAGGTCGCCGGCGTGCTCGCCGCTGCCGACGTGGATCGATCCGTTGACCTTGTGGGTGTCGCTGCCGCTGTGCGCGGCGGCGGCGCCGGCGAGCGCGAGCGCGGCGGCGAAGGCAACGGCGGTGCGGGGACGGGGCATGAGCATCTCCAGGGGCGGGGTCGGCCGGTTGGATGCGCGATGCGGCTACGGGGTTTATCCGTCGCGCGCCGCGGCGGCCGCCGCATTGTCGCGCGCGTTCGGCTAGCATTGACGATCCTTCGAGCCGACGGAAGCACGCGCGTGGCGCGACCGAAACCGATCCTGCTGCTGATCCTCGACGGCTGGGGCCATCGCGCCGAGCGCGAGCACAACGCGATCGCCGAGGCCGACCTGCCGAACTGGCGCCGCCTGCTCGCCGAATGCCCGCACACGCTGGTCGCGACGCACGGCGAGTTCGTCGGCCTGCCGCCGGGCCAGATGGGCAATTCCGAGGTCGGCCACATGAACATCGGCTCCGGCCGCATCGTCTATCAGGACCTCACGCGCATCGACGCGGCGATCGCCGACGGCAGCTTCTTCGAGAACGAGGCGCTGGTCGGCGCGTGCGCCGCGGCGAACGCGCGTGGCGGCACGCTGAACCTGCTCGGCCTGGTCTCGCCGGGCGGCGTGCACAGCCAGGAGCAGCACGTCTTCGCGATGCTCGATCTCGCCGCGCGCGAGCGCGTCGGCCGCGTCGCCGTGCACGCGTTCCTCGACGGCCGCGACACGCCGCCGCAGAGCGCGCGCGCGTCGCTCGAGAAGCTCGAGGCGAAGTGCCGCGAGCTGCCGAACGCGTTCGTCGCGACGGTCGCCGGCCGCTACTACGCGATGGACCGCGACAAGCGCTGGGACCGCGTGCGCCTCGCCTACGACGCGGTCGCCGAAGGCCGCGGGCCGAGCGCCGACGGCGCGCTCGCCGCGCTCGACGCGGCGTACGCGCGCGGCGAGACCGACGAATTCGTCAAGCCGACCGTCGTGCGCGAGAGCTGGCGCCTGCACGACGGCGACGCGGCCGTGTTCATGAACTACCGCGCGGACCGCGCGCGCGAGCTCTCGCACGCGCTCGTCGACGCCGCGTTCGACGGCTTTCCGCGCGAGCGCCGGCCCGATCTGTCGGCGTTCGTCACGCTGACCGAGTACGAGCAGGGCCTCGCCGCGAGCGCGATCGCGTTCCCGCCGCAGTCGATGCGGAACACGCTCGGCGAGTACCTCGCGTCGCTCGGTCTCGCGCAGCTGCGCATCGCCGAGACCGAGAAGTACGCGCACGTGACGTTCTTCTTCTCCGGCGGCCGCGAGGCGCCGTTCGAGCGCGAGGAGCGCATCCTCGTGCCGAGCCCGAAGGTCGCGACCTACGACCTGAAGCCGGAGATGAGCTGCCCGGAGCTGACCGACCGCCTCGTCGAGGCGATCGCGTCGCAGCGCTACGACTTCATCGTCTGCAACATCGCGAATCCGGACATGGTCGGCCACACCGGCATCGAGGCCGCCGCGATCAAGGCCGCCGAAGCCGTCGACGTCGCGCTCGGCCGCATCGCCGCGGCGATCCGCGCGGCCGGCGGCGAGATGCTGATCAGCGCCGACCACGGCAATCTCGAGCGCATGCTCGACCAGAACGGCGTGCCGCACACGCAGCACACGGTCGGCCCGGTGCCGCTCGTCTACGTCGGGCGACCGGCGACGCTCCGTCACGGCGCGCTGCGCGACCTCGCGCCGACCGTGCTCGCGCTGATGGGCCTGCCGCAGCCGGCCGAGATGACCGGCCGCAGCCTCGTCGAGCTCGCCGCGGCCTGAGCCGCGACGTGGCGTTCCGCAGCGCCGCCGCACCGCACCGCAACGCGCCGGAGCGGCCGGCCGCGCGCCGCGCGCTCCGCGCCGTCCTCGCGCTCGGCGCCGCGCTGGGCGCGCTCGTGCACGCGCAGGACGCCGACGAGGCGCGCCGCGCCGCCGAGGAGCAGGCGGCGAAGCAGAAGCTCGCCGCGGTGCGCACCGAGATCAAGACGCTGACCGAGCAGCAGCAGGCGACCGCCGGCGAACGCGGCGACGCCGCCAGCGCGCTGCGCGAGCGCGAGCTCGCGCTCGCCGCGGTCGCGAAGGACGTGCGCGCGCTCGACGCGAAGCTCGCCGCGCAGCAGGCCGAGGTCGACCGGCTCGAGGCACGGCGCGCCGAGCTCGAGGCGTCGCTCGCGAAGCAGCGCGCGTCGCTCGCGGCGCTGCTGCGCTCCGCCTACGCGCTCGGCGACCACGAGGAGCTGAAGCTGCTGCTGCAGCAGGACGACGTCGGGGCGATCTCGCGCGCGCTCGCGTATCACCACTACTTCGAGCGCGCGCGGCTCGCCGAGATCGACCGCCTGCGCGGCGATCTCGACGCGCTCGCCGAGTTGCGCCGCTCGCTCGACGCGGCCGCGCGCGAGCTCGCCTCGACGCGCGACGCGCGCGCGGCCGAGGGCGAGCGGCTCGCGAACGAGCGCGCCGAGCGCGAGAAGCTGCTCGCCGCGATCGACGCGAAGCTCGCCGACCAGAACGCGCGCATCGCCGCGCTCGGCAAGGACGAGAGCGCGCTGACGCAGCTGCTCGAGCGGCTGCGCGACGTGTTCGCCGACATCCCGAAGCAGCTCGCCGGCGCGGAGCCGTTCGCGTCCGCGCGCGGACGCCTGCCCTGGCCGCTGCAGGGGCGCGTCGTCACCGCGTTCGGCGCGGCCGACGAGTCCGGCCGGCGCAGCAGCGGCGTGCTGCTCGCGGTGTCGGCCGGCACCGCGGTGCACGCGATCTCGCACGGCCGCGTCGCGTTCGCGGACTGGCTGCGCGGCTACGGCCTGATGATCATCGTCGACCACGGCGACGGCTATCTGAGCCTCTACGGCGGCAACGAGACGCTGCTGAAGGACGTCGGCGACTGGGTCGACGCCGGCGAGACGATCGCGACGAGCGGCTCCAGCGGCGGCCAGAAGACGCCGGGCCTGTACTTCGAGCTGCGCGCGGCCGGGCGCCCGGTCGATCCGCGCGGCTGGCTGCGCTGAACCGCGTCGAACCGGGTGCCGCCGCGGCGGCGCCTCGCGCAGTACACTGGCCGCTTTCGACACCGTCCGTTCCGACCATGTCCAGGCGCTTCCTCGTTCCGTTCGCATTCGCGTTGCTCTCGGCCGCGGCGCTCGCCGCCGATCCGCCGCCGCTCGACGACGACGACGCGGACGCCGACGCGCCGCCGCCGAGCGCCACGGCGCCGACGAGGCCGCCGAAGGACGGCATCGACGTGCAGGACATCCGCACGTTCACCGCGGTCTACAGCCTCGTCAAGCAGGCCTACGTCGACGACGTCGACGATCACCGGCTGATGCAGGCCGCGATCCGCGGGCTGCTCGCCGGCCTCGATCCGCACAGCGAGTACCTCGGCAAGGAGCAGATCGAGGACCTGACCGAGGACACGACCGGCAGCTACGACGGCCTCGGCATCGAGGTCGTGCAGATCGACGGCACGCTGCGCGTCGTCGCGCCGATCGACGACTCGCCGGCCGAGCGCGCCGGCATCAAGGCCGGCGACACGATCCTGCGCATCGACGGCAAGCCGGTGCAGTCCGACGACCTCGACGCCTCGGTCGCGCGGCTGCGCGGCAAGCCGGGCAGCGAGATCACGCTGAGCATCCTGCACGAGAAGCAGACCGCGCCGGTCGACATCAAGCTGAAGCGCGAGTCGATCCGCGTCGCGAGCGTGCGCGGCAAGCTGCTCGAGCCGGGCTACGCGTACCTGCGCGTCAGCCAGTTCCAGGCCGACACCGGCGCGCAGCTGCGCAAGCGCATCGAACGCGTCGTCGCCGACAACAAGGCGCCGCTGCGCGGCGCCGTGCTCGACCTGCGCAGCAATCCGGGCGGCCTGCTGACCGCGGCGGTCGAGGTCAGCGACGACTTCCTCGACGACGGCCTGATCGTGACGACGCGCGGCCGCGTCAAGGAATCGGACCTGAGCTTCCGCGCGACGCCGGGCGACCTGCTGAACGGCGCGCCGCTCGTCGTGCTCGTCGACAACGGCACCGCGTCGGCCGCGGAGATCGTCGCCGGCGCACTGAAGGACAACCACCGCGCGCTGCTGATGGGCCGGCGCACGTTCGGCAAGGGCTCGGTGCAGACCGTGCTGCCGCTCGACGCCGAGCACGCGGTCAAGCTGACGACCGCGCGCTACTTCACGCCGAGCGGCACCTCGATCCAGGCGGCGGGCATCCAGCCCGACATCGCGCTGGCCGACCTCGCGCTGAGCCAGCGCGAGTCCGCGCCGACGCCGATGATCGGCGAGCGCGACCTGCGCAACCATCTCAAGGGAACCGACGAGGACGCCGCGGCGCCGGTCGTCACGCCGAAGGCCGACGAGCGCGACCTGCAGCAGGACTACGCGCTGAACGAGGCGCTGAACGCGCTGAAGGCGCTCGCGCTGCGCCGCGCGCCCGCGGCGCAGCCGCCGGCGAACCCGCACGGCTGACCCGCGGCTGCGGAGCGCGCGCCGGCGCCGCGCGCCTCGCGGCGCTCGGCTCGTCGACGCGCGCGCCGGTGCGCAGGCGCATTCGTTCGGAAATTCGGCGCCGACGCGTTCGGCCGATCGCGGCGTGACGCCGAGGTCCGCGCCGTCGCGCCGTTACTGCTTCGCCTTCGGCGGCGCGAGCGGGAACGGCGTAATCTTGTCGCCGCTCGTCGCGTCGCGGATCGCGAGCGCGCCGCGCCGCGAGACTTCCTCGACGCGCAGGATCGCCTGGATCGGCAGGTGCAGCACGGTCGTGTCCTTGAACTCCTCGCGCAGGCGCTCCTCGGTCGGATCGACGACGAGGCCCTCGCGCGGCGCCTCGAAGACGAGGTCGCCGATCTCGGTGAACCCCCACAGCGCGCTCGAGGCGACGCGCCGTGCGTAGAGCTCGATGCTCTT
>DASWOS010000016.1:0-2574 GCA_036398645.1 Dokdonella sp.
CTCGCGAGCGGGAGCGGCGCGGCGACGCCGGACGAATCGATGGCGTTGAACCTGGCGCCCGGCGCGCGCGTCGTGCGCCTGCGCCGCCTGCGCTACGCGGGCGACGAGCCGCTCGCGCTCGAACGCAGCAGCGTGCCGGCCTTCGCGCTGGCCAGCGCGCGCAGCGTGCGCGACTCGCTCTATGCGGCGCTCGACAAACGCGGCATGCGCCCGCAGCGCGCCCTGCAGCGTCTTCGCGCTGTCGCATTCGATGCCGAAGCTGCACGCCTGCTGCATGTGAAGAGCGGCAGCGCCGGCCTCCTGATCGAACGCCGCGGCTTCCTCGCCGACGGCCGCGCCGTCGAGCTGACCTATTCCCACTACCGCGGCGATGCCTACGACTTCGTCGCCGAACTCAAGAGCGATTGACATGTCGAGCACTATTCCGCGCGCCGCCGAAACCACGCACATGTACCGCGAGGTGCGCGAATCCGCCGCGGCCATCGCGCGCCAGATCGACGCAAATTCCGGCCGCATGCGCGAACTCGCCGCAGCGCTGCGCCGCGATCCGCCGCGCCTGATCGCCACCGGAGCGCGCGGCAGTTCCGATAATGCGGCGACCTACGCGAAATACCTGTTCGAAACGCGCCTCGGTGTGACGACGAGTTCGGCGGCGCCCTCGGTGCAGTCGATCTACGCCGCCGCACAGCACCTGGAAGGCGCGCTGTTCGTCGCGATCTCGCAATCCGGCCGCAGCCCCGATCTGGTCGGCCAGGCGCAAGCCGCGAAGCGCGCCGGCGCGCGCGTCGTCGCGATGGTCAATGTCGAGGATTCGCCGCTGGCGCAGGCCGCCGATTTCCTGATCCCGCTGCATGCGGGGCCCGAACGCAGCGTCGCGGCGACGAAGAGCTTTCTGTGCTCGCTCGCCGCCGTGCTGCACCTGGTCGCCGAATGGAAGCAGGACGACCGCCTGCGCGCGGCGCTCGACAGCGTTCCTGCCGCGCTCGACGCGGGTTGGCCGCTGGACTGGTCGGCGCTGGTCGAAGGCCTGGTCGATGCGCAGAACCTGTTCGTCGTCGGCCGCGGTCTCGGCCTCGCCGCCGCGCAGGAAGCCGCGTTGAAGCTCAAGGAAACCTGCGCGCTGCATGCCGAGGCATTCAGCGCGGCGGAAGTGCAGCATGGGCCGATGGCCCTGGTCGAACGCGATTTCCCGGTGCTGTTCTTCGCGCAGGACGACGATACGCAGGACAGCACGCTCGCCGTCGCGGAGAAATTCCGCGCACGCGGCGCGCGCGTCTGGGTAGCCGGCGACGGTCGCGGCGAGGGCACGCTGGCGTTGCCGCCGGGGCTGGATCCGGTCTGCGCACCGCTGGTGGCCGTGCATCGCTTCTACGGCGCGGCGAACGCACTCGCGCTGCGTCGCGGGCGCGATCCGGACGCGCCGCCGCATCTGAACAAAGTGACCGAGACGGTGTGATGGCGACGGCACTGAGCAACGGCCGCGTACTCACCGCGACCGGCTTTCGCGACGATCTCGCCGTGCTGATCGAGGGCGGCCGCATCGTTGCGCTGGCGGACGCCGGCGATGCGCGCCTGCGCGAAGCCGACACGCACGATCTCGCCGGTCATGTGCTGCTGCCCGGCTTCATCGATGGGCAGGTCAACGGCGGCGGCGGCGCGCTGTTCAACGACGCGCCGACGGTCGAGACGATCCGCCGCATCGGCGCCGCGCACCGGCACTACGGCACGACCGGTTTCCTGCCGACGCTGATCAGCGACGATGCCGACGTGATGCGTGCAGCCCTGACGGCGGTCGACGACGCCATCGAGCAACGGGTGCCGGGCGTGCTCGGTATCCATCTGGAAGGCCCCTACATCGCACCGGCGCGGCGCGGCGCACATGATCCGGCGAAGTTCCGCATACCGGACCCGCGCGAGATCGACCTGGTCTGCTCGCTGCGCCACGGCGTCACCGTGCTGACCCTCGCACCCGAGCAGGTGTCCGCCGACATCGTGCGCGAACTGTGCGCACGCGGCGTGATCGTCTGCATCGGCCATACCGCCGCGAGCTACGAGGAAGCGCGCGCGGCGCTCGCTGCCGGCGCGCGCGGTTTTACCCATTTGTACAATGCGATGTCGCCGCTGCAGGGTCGCGCGCCCGGCGTGGTCGGCGCGGCGCTGGAAGACCGCGCCAGCTGGTGCGGCCTCATCGTCGACGGCCATCATGTGCATCCTGCCGCGTTGCGCGTCGCCCTCGCCGCGAAGCCGTCCGGCAAGCTGATGCTGGTCACCGACGCGATGCCGCCGGTCGGCGCGGCCAGCGACACCTACGTGCTCGCCGGCGCCACCATCACCTGCCGCGACGGCCGCTGCGAGACGGCCGACGGCGTGCTGGCCGGCTCCGCGCTCGACATGGCCGGCGCCGTGCGCAACACGGTCGCCACGCTCGGCGTCGCGCTGGAAGAAGCCGCGCGCATGGCGTCGACCTACCCGGCCGAGTTTCTCGGCCTGGCCGATTCGCACGGACGCATTGCCGTGGGCATGCGCGCTGACCTCGTGGAACTCGATGCCGCGTTCAACGTGCGGCGCAGCTGG
>DASWOS010000017.1:0-6294 GCA_036398645.1 Dokdonella sp.
CGTCCGCGCTCGCCCGCGGCGCCGCCGCGCCGGCCGACGTGCGCGAGGCCGCGGCGCGGCTGCGGCAGGATCCGGACGAGCTGATGAAGCGCGTGCAGATCGTGCCGGTGCTCGAGGGCGGCAAGCTCGCCGGCGTGCGCCTTTCCGCGATCGGCGCCGACGCGGATCTGATCGGGAAGATCGGCCTGCGTCCCGGCGACATCGTGACCGCGGTCAACGGCGCGCCGATCGACTCGTTCGCGCGCGGCCGGCAGATCGTGTCGAGCCTGCAGAATTCCAGCAGCGTGCAGGTGACCGTTCTGCGCGACGGCAAGCCGACCGAGCTCACGGTCGGGCTGCAGTAGCTTCGTTCGTCAACAGGGGACCGCCGTTCATGCGCCGCGCTTTTCCGCTGCTCGTCTCCGCTGCCTTCGCGGCGCTGGTTGCCCCGTCCGCGTTCGCGCAGACCGCCGACGCGCCGAGCGCCGGCCACGCGAAGACCGCGGACGGGCGACACACGCTGAACCTCAAGGATGCCGACATCCAGGCGCTGATCGCGACGGTCAGCGAGATCACCGGCAGGAACTTCATCGTCGCGCCGAACGTGCAGGGCAAGGTCACGGTGATCTCGGCGCGGCCGATGCGTGCGGACGAGATCTACGACGTGTTCCTCTCGGTGCTGCGCGTGCACGGCTACGCCGCGGTGCCGTCCGGCAGCATGATCAAGATCGTGCCCGAGGCCGCCGCGCAACAGGACGGCGCGACCGGCGTCGGCGCGCCGGCCGCGAGCGAGCCCGACGAGCTCGTCACGCAGGTCGTGCCGGTCCGCCACGTCTCGGCCGCCGAGCTCGTGCCGATCCTTCGACCGCTGATGCCGCAGGGCGGGCAGCTGATCGCGCACGCATCGTCGAACTCGCTCGTCGTCTCCGATCGCGCCGGCAACGTCGAGCGCCTCGCCGCGATCGTGCAGCGCATCGACACCGCGTCCGACGCGCAGGTCGAGGTCATTCCGCTCGCGCACGCGAACGCGGCCGAGCTCGCGCGCACGCTGACGCTGCTCGCCGACGACAAGACCGCGCAGGCGAACGGCGAGAGCACGCGCGTGTTCGCCGACGCGCGCACGAACTCGATCCTGCTGTCCGGCGCGAAGAGCGGACGCCTGCGCCTGCGCGCGCTGATCGCGCATCTCGACACGCCGATCGACAGCGGCGGCGATACCCAGGTCATCTATCTGCATTACGCGAACGCGAAGGACCTCGTGCCGATCCTGCAGGGCATCGCGACGACGCTGTCCGGCGCCGCGCCGCCGGCCGCGGCCGCGGCGACGGCGAAGGGCGGCGAGAGCGGCGGCTCGAGCACGGCGACGATCCAGGCGCACGCGGAGACGAACGCGCTCGTCATCAGCGCGCCGCCGGCCGTGTTCCGTTCGCTCGCCGCGGTCGTGCGCCAGCTCGACATCCGCCGCAATCAGGTGCTGATCGAGGCGGTCGTCGCCGAGGTCTCCGACCAGGTCGCGAGCGAGCTCGGCGTGCAATGGCAGCTGCCGCTCGGCAACGGCGACCACGTCATCGGCGGCACGAACTTCACCGGCGCGACGCCGGGCAACAACATCCTGCAGGCGTCGCAGAATCCGTTCGGCGTCGGCAACGGCTTCAATCTCGGCTACATCGACGGCACGATCACGGTCGGCGGACAGACGATCTTCCGGCTCGGCGCGCTGGTCACCGCGCTGCAGAGCGACGGCAAGTCGAACATCCTGTCGACGCCGTCGATCCTGACGCTCGACAATCAGGAAGCCGAGATCAAGGTCGCGCAGGAGGTGCCGTTCCTGACCGGCCAGTACACGACGAACGCGCTCGGCACGCAGACGACGAGCGCGAACGGGCAGACGACGACGAGCGGCATCACGAATCCGTTCCAGACCATCGAGCGCAAGGACGTCGGCCTCGTGCTGAAGGTCAAGCCGCAGATCAACGAGGGCGAATCCGTACGCCTGGACATCCACCAGGAAGTGTCGAACCTGCTGCCGCCGGTGCAGGGCGCGGTCGATCTCGTCACGAACAAGCGCGAGCTGACCACGAGCGTGCTGGTCAAGGACGATTCGCTGCTCGTGCTCGGCGGCCTGATCGACAACCAGCTCAAGGACAACGCGCAGAAGGTGCCGGTGTTCGGCGATATTCCGCTGATCGGCAACCTGTTCCGCTATCGCACGAACAGCCGGCAGAAGACCGATCTGATGGTGTTCCTGCATCCGAAGATCCTGCGCGACGCGGCGACCGAAGCCGCGGTGTCGAGCGAGAAGTACAACTACATGCGCACCGAGCAGTTGCAGATGCGCCGCGAGGACTGGCCGATCACGCCGCGCGAGCAGCGCCCGCTGATGCCGGAGGTGCACGACTTCCTCGAAAGCCCGACGCTCGACGGCCAGCCGGACCTGGTCCGGCCGACGCCGCTGGAGACGCCGCCCGCGTCGACGCCGCCGCGCCGATGAACGTCGCCGACGCCGACCGTGCGCCGCCGGCGCGGCCGAGCTTCGGCTTCGCGCGCCGCCACGGCGTCGCGCTGACCGGCTGGCGCGACGGCGTCGCGCAGGTCGCCTGCCGGCGCGACGCGCGCGTCGAAGCGCTCGCCGAGCTGCGCCGCCATCTCGGCGCGCCGCTCGCGCTGACGCCGCTCGCGGCGCCGGAGTTCGAGCGCCTGCTGCGCGACCTGTACGAGCAGGGCGACGACGCGCGCGCGATGGTCACCGATCTCGACGAGCGGCTCGACCTGCGTGCGCTCGCCGACGAGCTGCCCGAGCCCGAGGATCTGCTCGAGAGCGAGGACGACGCGCCGATCATCCGCCTGATCAACGCGCTGTTGACCGAAGCGGTCAAGGACGGCGCGTCGGACATCCACATCGAGCCGTACGAGAACCGGCTGGTCGTGCGCTTCCGCGTCGACGGCGTGCTGCGCGAGGTGCTCGCGCCGCAGAAGGCGATCGCGAGCGCGGTGGTCAGCCGCATCAAGGTCATGGCCAAGCTCGACATCGCCGAGCGGCGCCTGCCGCAGGACGGCCGCATCGGCCTGCGCATCGCCGGGCGGCCGGTTGACGTGCGCGTATCGACGATTCCGGCCGGCCGCGGCGAGCGCGTCGTGCTGCGCCTGCTCGACAAGCAGGCCGGCAAGCTCGATCTCGCCGAGCTCGGCATGGACGAGCCGACCCGCGCGCGGCTCGAGGATCTGATCCTGAGGCCGCACGGCATCCTGCTCGTGACGGGCCCGACCGGCTCCGGCAAGTCGACGACGTTGTACGGCAGCCTGCTGCGGCTGAACGACAGCAGCCGCAACATCATGACCGTCGAGGACCCGATCGAGTACTACCTCGACGGCGTCGGCCAGACCCAGGTCAACACGCGCGTCGACATGACGTTCGCGCGCGGCCTGCGCGCGATCCTGCGCCAGGACCCGGACGTCGTCATGGTCGGCGAGATCCGCGATCTCGAAACCGCCGAGATCGCGGTGCAGGCGTCGTTGACCGGCCATCTCGTGCTGTCGACGCTGCACACGAACTCGGCCGTCGGTGCCGTCACGCGCCTGCGCGACATGGGCGTCGAGCCGTTCCTGCTCGCATCGAGCCTGATCGGCGTGCTCGCGCAGCGGCTCGTGCGCGTGCTCGATCCGGCGACGCGCGAGCCCTACGCGGCGACGCCGGCGGAGCTCGCCGCGTTCGGCAAGCCGGCCGAACTCGCCGCGACGCTGTACCGACCGCGCGCCGGCCTCGACGGCCGCCACGCCGGCTACCGCGGCCGCACCGGAATCTACGAGCTCGTCGCGGTCGACGACGCGATGCGCCGGCTGATCCATGCCGGCGCGTCGGAAATCGACCTCGAGCACGACGCGCGCCGGCACGCGGCGTCGATCCTCGAGGACGGCTGGCGCAAGTGCGTCGCCGGCGTCACCTCGTCGGAGGAAGTGCTGCGCGTGACGCGCGAGGAATGAGCGCCGATGGTGCACGGCGGTGCGAATCTCGCGCCGGAGCGTGGGAGCGGAGATTCTCGACCGGCGCCTGAGCGAGCGTCGACCGCGCCCGTGCGACGGCGGAGCCGCGGTCGACGACTCACATGAGCGCTACGGCCAGCGCCGGCAGCTCGCAGGAAAGACGACGGGGCCGTCGCATTTCGTCAGATGGTGCCGAAACGCCGCGCCGTAGTTCGCCAGTCGATTCGGCTGCGCATCAGCGTTAACGATGTTGTACGCCATGAATCCGGAAACGGCGCTGCCGTAGAGAATATCGCCGGATGACTCCAGCGTCATACCGGGTCCGGGACTGCCTTGTTGCGCCGTACGCAGCCGAATCATGCCCGCCTCTGCGGAAATCGGCAGCGACGCAGTGAACTGCGAGCCGAATAAACTCGCGGCGGTATCGTCGCGACCGATGATCAATACGTTGACCAAGTCGTAGGGCAGCGTCACGTTCGTCGGCGCCGGTAGCGCGCTCGCCGCATCGCGGTCGAATGCATCGACGTGAAAGGTTCCACTCTGGGCGGTCGCGCCCATGGCGCCCGCCGCAACGGCGGAATAGACCGGATCGACGTAGAAACGTTTCGTCGGATAACTCACCACCCAATCGGTTTTCGCGCCGAGGCTTCGCGAGACGAGAAAGTCGTTGGAAATCGTATCGGCTACGAACAGCGCCGTGACCGCATCGATGCCGTGATCCATCTCGGCGGTCCGAACGGCGAGATTCCGCGCGCCGCTGCCATCGGCGAAATAGTAGGCGCCGGTGTTTCCCTGGGCGAGCGACGGCTCCAAAGGACCGCTGGGAGACGCCATCAATGCCGTGTCCGTGAAGTCCGCGATCGCGTCGGCGTTGTACGCGTAGTACTCGCCCTCTTCGACGTCGATGATCGCGGCCGAACCGTACAACGCGTTGTCCGGAGGAATGAGGTCGCCTGCTGCGACAGCCGGCAGAATCGCGCAGCCGGACGGCGCGGCTCCGGCACTCGTCGGCATGATCGCCGATGCCGTCGGCGTGTTTTCGCCGATGTCTCCGCCGGCGATCACTTCGATGGAACCTTCACGCGTACGTCCGACATCCTCGGGAGCGTCGTCGGCCGGCAGGCTGCCGGTGCCGTCGAAGCTCGCCGTCGTGAAGCGCAGCCCCTCGGACGGAATCGCGGGCGTCGTGCAACTGAGATCGGACGTGCGCAGCACGGGCGGACTGTCCGCGGACGTCTGGTAGATCGCGGCGGTCCAGGAAGCGTGCGGAGCGAGGTATACGGCCAAATCGAGAACCGGCCGCCCGTGCCGCGCTTCCAGAAAACGCACCTTGACGGCCTTGCTCAGCCACGACGTATTGCTGAGGGAGAAATAGGTGTCGTGATTTCCGTTGACGGTGTAGTACGGAAACCACAGCGCCTGGCCTTCACCTTCGGCGCTCATATGCATCGTGGCCGCCGACGCGACGCCGCGAGAATAAAGGTCGCACCGACCAGCGGAACGAACTTCATTTTGCTCTCCCGTCGATTCTAGGCGGTCAGTATAGGCCGGCCTGCGCTACCGCTTCACACGACCCCACGGCGCGAGTCGTGCATTCGTTATTCCTGGTCGTCGTCATGCGTCCGATCGCTCTCTCGCGAACGGCGGAGTGGGGGCGCGAGCGCCGCGTGCACGGAGTCGCCGCGCGCGCGATCGACGCCCGTTCGTGGTAACTATCCGTTCTGGTCCACATCGCCTACGGATACGATGCCGGCGTTCGCCTACCAAGCCCTCGATGCGACCGGCCGGACCGTGCGCGGCGTGCTGCAAGGCGACACCGCGCGTGCGGTGCGCGGGCTGCTGCGCGAGCGCGGGCTGAATCCGCTGGCAGTCGACGAAGTCGGCGAGCGCACGGCACGGATGCGCGGCGCGTTCGCGCGGCGCGGCCTCGGCGCGGCGCAGCTCGCACTGCTGACGCGTCAGCTCGCGACGCTGATCGGCGCCGGTCTGCCGATCGACGAGGCGCTCGGCGCGCTCGCCGAGCAGGCCGAGAACGAGCGTCAGCGCGCGCTGGCGATCTCGCTGCGCGCACGCGTCATGGAAGGCTCGAGCCTCGCGCAGGCGCTCGGCGAATTTCCGGAGAGCTTTCCGGACATCTTCCGTTCGACCGTCGCCGCCGGCGAGCAGTCGGGCCGGCTCGACACCGTGCTCGACCGGCTCGCCGACTACACCGAATCGCGCGACGCGCTGCGGCAGAAGGTGCTCGCCGCGCTCGCGTACCCGCTGCTGCTGGGCGTCGTCGCGGTCGCCGTCGTCAGCGGGCTGTTGGCCTGGGTCGTGCCGCAGATCGTCGGC
>DASWOS010000018.1:0-4576 GCA_036398645.1 Dokdonella sp.
GAGCGCGCCTGCTGCGAGTCCGGAAAGCCCTGCAGCAGGCGCCGCGTGTAGTCGCCCGCGGCGCTGCCGTTGCCGAGCTTCAGCTCGATGTTGCGGCCGAGCATCAGCGCGTCCGGGCGCGGCTGCGACAACGACTCGAAGCGCTGCACGAACGCGCGCGCCTTGAAGTACTCGCCCTTCTCGTACAGCACCGACGCGAGCTCGAACAGCGCCTCGGTCTCGTTCGGGTCCTTCTCGAGCGCGCCGCGCAGCGCCGCCTCGGCCTCGGCGTTTCGACCGGCCTTGCGCAGGCAGGTTCCCGAATTCGTCAGCGCGAGCGCCGGCGTCTTGTAGAACGGATCGGCGAGCGCGCGCTGGAAGTAGTCCTGCGCTTCGGCGAGATGCCCGTGCCGGCACAGGAACCAGGCGTAGTTGTTGAGCTCGTTGCCGCCCTTCGGCTTCAGCTGCGCGGCGCGCCGGTATTCCTGCTCGGCCTGGGTCGGGTCGTTGATCTGCTCGTACAGCACGGCGCGCACCGTGTGCGCGTCGACGTAGTCCGGATCGAACGACAGCGCCGCGTCGAGCTTCTGCAGCGCGATCTCGAACTTGCCTTGCTGCATGTACTTCTGTCCGAGCTCGGTGTGGATGCGCGCGGCTTCGCGCTTCTGCGTCGCGGCGCTGTCCGGCTTGACGCCGCCGCCGCCGATGCCGCAGCCGGCCAGCGCGGCGACGCAAAACGCCGTCGCGAGCAGCGCACCGTCACGCCGCATCGGCGACTCCGGCTTCGAGCCGGCGGCGGAACTCCGCCTGCCGACGCGTGCGGTCGAGCACCTGGCCCTTGAGCTGGCCGCACGCCGCGTCGATGTCGTCGCCGCGCGTGCGGCGCACCATCGTCAGCACGTTCGCGTCGAGCAGCGTCTTCTGGAACGCGCGGATCGCGCTCTCGTCGGAACGCTCGAAGCGCGTGCCGTGGAACGGATTGAACGGAATCAGGTTGACCTTGGCCGGCAGCTTGCGCATCAGCTTGACGAGCTGGCGCGCGTGCTCGGGCCGGTCGTTGACGCCCTTCAGCATCGTGTATTCGAACGTGATCGACGTGCGCGGCCGCCGCGCCGCGTAGCGCGCGCACGCGGCGAGCAGCTCGGCGATCGGATACTTCTTGTTCAGCGGCACGAGCTCGGTGCGCAACGCGTCGTCCGGCGCGTGCAGCGAGACCGCGAGCGAGACGTCGCAGACCTCGCCGAGCCGGTCGATCATCGGCACGAGGCCGGCCGTCGACAGCGTGACGCGCTTGTTCGCGAGACCGAAGCCGAGATCGTCGCGCATGACGTTCATCGCGGCGACGACGTTGTCGAAGTTCAGCAGCGGCTCGCCCATGCCCATCATCACGACGTTCGTGAGCTTGCGCCGCTGGTGCGGCACGTTGCCGAGGTGCTGCGCGGCGACGAACACCTGGCCGACGATCTCGGCGGTCGACAGGTTGCGGTTGAAGCCCTGCGTCGCGGTCGAGCAGAAGCTGCAGTTCAGTCCGCAGCCGACCTGCGAGGAGACGCACAGCGTGCCGCGCGTCGGCTCCGGGATGAACACGGCCTCGATCGCGTTGCCGCCGTCCATGCCGAGCAGCCACTTGTGCGTGCCGTCGGCGGCTTCCTTCTGGAACAGCGTGCCCGGCGGCGCGACGTCGAACGCGCCGGCGAGCTTGTCGCGCAGCGCGCGGCCGAGATCGGTCATCTCGGCGAACTCGGTGACGCGGCGGTGATAGATCCACTTCATGACCTGCTCGGCGCGATACGGCTTCTCGCCGAGCTGCGCGAACAGCGCGCGCAGACCGTCGCGGTCGAAGTCGAGCAGGTTGGGCCGGGCCGTCGTCACGATTCCACATCCTTACCGCGGGCAGAGTTCCGTATCTGCGAAGAAGTAGGCGATTTCCGTCTTCGCGGTCTCGACCGCGTCGGAACCGTGCACCGCATTCGCGTCGATCGAATCGGCGAAGTCCGCGCGGATCGTGCCCGGCGCGGCCTTCTTCGGATCGGTCGCACCCATCAGGTCGCGATGCGCGAGCACCGCGTTCTCGCCTTCGAGGACCTGGATCATGACCGGGCCCGAGATCATGAAGTCGACGAGCGCGGCGAAGAACGGCCGCTCGCGATGCACGGCGTAGAACCCTTCGGCTTCACGGCGCGACAGGTGCTTCATCTTCGCCGCGATGATCTTCAGTCCGGCCTTCTCGAAGCGAGTGTAGATCTCGCCGATGACGCTCTTCGCGACGGCATCGGGCTTGATGATGGAAAGGGTGCGCTCCAGCGCCATTGCCGAAAGGTCTCCGTGTGCGGGTTCGAAAGATGGGGAGGCGATTGCCGCTCGGCCAAATTCGCGCCAATCCACGAAGTTAGCTGACAATGCCGCGCGGGATTCTAGCTGTTTTCGGCTCGATTTCACACCGCCTGCGCCACACGCGTTGACCGTTCCGCGCGCCAGCGCCTACCATTCAAACGATCGTTTGACGCGACGGGCGGCACGTGCGCGAAAACTCACCGAACTTTTCAACGCGCGAACGCATCCTCGGCGTCGCCGAGAGCCTGTTCGCGCAGCACGGATTCTCCGGCGCGTCGCTGCGCCAGGTCACCGCCGCGGCGAAGGTCAACCTCGCCGCGGTCAACTACCACTTCGGCTCGAAGGACAGCCTGATCGAGGAGGTGTTCCGGCGCCGCCTCGACGAGCTGAACCGCCGACGCCTCGACGCGCTGGCCGCGGCGACCGCGAAGCCGGGACACCGGCTCGAGGACGTGCTCGAGGCGTTCGTCCGGCCCGCGCTCGAGCAGTCGATGGACAGCGCCGGCGGCGCCGCGTTCGTGCGCGTGCTCGCGCGCGCGTACGCCGAGCACGACGAGCGCCTGCGCCGGTTCCTGTCCGACAATTACGGTCACGTGCTGCGCGAATTCGCCGCCGCGTTCGGCGCGCTGCTGCCGCACCTCGACAAGGAGGAGCTGTACTGGCGCCTCGACATCGTCGCCGGAGCGCTGACCTATGCGATGGCCGATTTCGGCGTGATCAAGCGCAAGCACGACGTCAGCGAGCACAGCCATCGCGAGCGGACCGTCGAGCACCTGATCCGCTTCGCCGCCGCCGGGTTGCGCGAGTGATCCCCGGCGCGCGTGCCGCGAGCGCCCGCCCCGGCGTGGCATGGACCGCGCCGGACGCAAAGCGTCTTCGTCGCGTCCGCCGGCGGCGGTCCGCGGCGGCGCCTCTCAATGATCTTCCGACTTGGAGTCTTCGATGAGCCATCAGCCCCTGCGCATCCGAAAGGCGGCCGTGCTCGGCGCCGGCGTGATGGGCGCGCAGATCGCCGCGCACCTGGCCAACGCCGCGATCGAGACGCTGCTGTACGACCTGCCGGCGAAGGACGGCGACAAGAACGGCATCGCGCTGAAGGCGATCCAGGGCCTCGCCAAGCTTTCGCCGGCGCCGCTCGCCGAGCCGTCGCGCGCCGCCGCGATCGTGCCGGCGAACTACGACGAGCATCTCGACGCGCTGCGCGGCTGCGATCTGGTCGTCGAGGCGATCGCCGAGCGGCTCGACTGGAAGCTCGACCTCTACAAGAAGATTGCTCCGCATCTCTCTGATTCGGCAGTGGTCGCGAGCAACACGTCCGGACTCTCGATCAACGCGCTGGCGGATTCGCTGCCGGTCGCGCTGCGCGCGCGCTTCTGCGGCGTGCACTTCTTCAATCCGCCGCGCTACATGCATCTCGTCGAGCTGATCCCGGACCGCCAGACCGACGCGGACGTGCTCGCCGGGCTCGAGGCGTTCCTGACGACGACGCTCGGCAAGGGCGTCGTGTTCGCGAAGGACACGCCGAATTTCATCGGCAACCGCATCGGCGTGTTCTCGATGCTCGCGACGATGCACCACACCGCCGCGTTCGGCCTCGGCTTCGACCTCGTCGACGCGCTGACCGGCCCGGCGATCGGCCGGCCGAAGAGCGCGACCTACCGCACCGCCGACGTCGTCGGCCTCGACACGCTCGCGCACGTCGTCAAGACGATGGCCGACACGCTGCCGGACGATCCGTGGCACGCGCACTTCGCGGTGCCGCAATGGCTGACGGCGCTGATCGAGAAAGGCGCGCTCGGCCAGAAGAGCGGCGCCGGCGTCTACCGCAAGGCCGGCAAGGACATCCTCGTGCTCGATGCCGCGCGCGGCGAGTACGTCGCGGCGACCGCGAAGCCCTCGGCCGAGGTCGCCGCGATCCTCGCGACCAAGGATCCGGCCGAGAAGCTCGCGAAGCTGCACGCATCGGCCGATCCGCAGGCCGCGTTCCTGTGGGCGACGTTCCGCGACCTGTTCCACTACAGCGCCTACCATCTCGCCGACATCGCGGCGACCGCGCGCGACGTCGATCTCGCGATCCGCTGGGGCTACGGCTGGAAGCTCGGCCCGTTCGAGACTTGGCAGGCCGCGGGCTGGCGCGAGGTCGCCGGCTGGATCGCCGAAGACATCGCCGCCGGCAAGGCGATGAGCGACGCGCCGCTGCCGGACTGGGTCGGCCGCGTCGACGGCGTGCACCACGCGGCCGGCTCGTACTCGCCGCGCAGCG
>DASWOS010000019.1:0-3465 GCA_036398645.1 Dokdonella sp.
CGAGCGAGCGCGTGCTCGACGCGGTCTACGCGTTGCGCGCCGGGCGGCTCGGCGCGCTCGCGCCGAAGCCGGCGAATCTCTGGCGCAAGCTGCAGATCCGCGCGCGCCTGCGCCGCTTCTGACGCGGCCGCGGCGCCGGTCGAGCGGTTCGTCGCAATGGTCGCCGCGGCGTGCGCTGCGCTATTCTCGCTGTCTCATTTTCACAACCGGCGCGTCGCACGCGGCGGTCCGCGTCGCGGACGCCGGGCACGGCCGACAGCGACAGAGGCGGAGACATGGCGGCCGGCGCGCGCGTGCTCGTGGTCGACGACGAACCGGACATCCGGCAGACCGTCAAGGACATCCTCGAGGACGAAGGCTATGCCGTCGACGTCGCCGAGTCCGCGGCTGCGGCGCGCGACGCGCGCCGGAAACGCCGCCCGGACGTCGTGCTGCTCGACGTCTGGATGCCGGACCTGGACGGCATCAGCCTGCTGCGCGAATGGAGCGAGCGCGGCGGCCTGCCGTGCCCGGTCATCATGATCAGCGGCCACGGCACGGTCGAGACCGCGGTCGAGGCGACGCGGCTCGGCGCCTGGGACTTCATCGAGAAACCGATCTCGCTCGCGAAGCTGCTGCTCGTCGTCGCCCACGCGCTCGAGGCGGGCCGCCTGCAGCGCGAGAACGAAGGGCTGCGCCGCCAGCTGCCGGCGCCGATGGAGCTGGTCGGCTCGGGCCGCGCGATGCAGGCGCTGCGCGCGCAGCTCGAGAAGGTCGCCGCGTACGACACGGGCGTGCTCGTGCAGGGCGAGCCCGGCACCGGCAAGGAGACGCTCGCGCGCGCGCTGCACGAGCGCAGCATGCGCCGCGGCGGCCCGTTCGTCACGGTCGCGGCCGGCGCGATCGCGCGCGAGCACGCGGCGCTCGCGCTGTTCGGCGCCGAGGACGCGAACGGCGTGCAGCACGGGCTGATCGAGCAGGCCAACGGCGGCACGCTGTTCCTCGACGAAGTCGCCGATCTCGACTCGGAGCTGCAGCTGCGCCTGTCGAGCGTGATCGAGCGGCGCCTGCTGATCCGCTGCGGCGGCCACGAGCCGGTCGCGATCGACGCGCGCGTGATCGCGGCGACCGCGCAGGACCTCGAGGCGTTGGTCGCGGCCGGCCGCTTCCGCGAGGAGCTCTACTACCAGCTCAAGGTCGTGCCGCTCAGCGTGCCGCCGCTGCGCGAGCGCGGCGACGACGTCGGCGAGCTGCTGCGCTACTACGCGGACTACTTCGCGAACCGCGACAAGCTCTCGTACCGGAACTTCCCGGTCGCCGTGCAGAACCGGCTGCGCCATTACGCATGGCCGGGCAACCTGCGCGAGCTGCGCAACCTCGTGCAGCGCCTGCTGATCCTCGGCAGCTCGAGCGACGTCACGCTCGCCGAGGTCGAACTCGCGCTCGGCAACGCCGCGGCGAACGGCGGAACCGAGACGCCGGCCGCGGCCGCGCGCATCGATTTCTCGCTGCCGCTGCGCGAGGCGCGCGAGCAGTTCGAGCGCGCCTACCTGCTGCATCAGCTCGGCGCGGCCGGCGGCAGCGTCGGGCGGCTCGCGAAGGCGGTCGGCATGGAGCGCACGCACCTGTACCGCAAGCTCAAGGACCTCGACATCGATCCGCGCTCGGCGTTGCGCGACACCTGAGCTCGGCGCGCTGCGATTCGCCGCGGCGCGGGACTACACTGTTGTCGCGCGCGGGTCACGCTGCGCGGCTCTACTTCGATGCGCCGCCGCCGCCTTCGGCGCGGCGCGCCCCGGCCGCGCGGGCCGGCACGCGACAAACCGACCATGAGGAGTGAGGATCATGCGACTCGACGGCAAGGTGGCGATCGTCACCGGCGCGGCCAGCGGCATCGGCAAGCGCATCGCGGAGGTCTACGCGAAGAACGGCGCGGCGGTCGCGATCGCCGACCTGAATCTCGCCGCGGCGAACGCGGCCGCGGACGAGATCGTCGCGGCCGGCGGCAAGGCGATCGGCGTCGCGATGGACGTGACCGACGAGCAGCAGGTCGACGACGGCGTCGCCGCGGTGCTGAAGCAGCTCGGCCAGGTCGACGTGCTGGTCTCGAACGCCGGCATCCAGATCGTGAACCCGATCGAGAAGTTCTCCTACGCCGACTGGAAGAAGCTGATGGCGATCCACGTCGACGGCGCGTTCCTGACCACGCGCGCGGTCCTGCGCGCGATGTACGCGCGCGGCAAGGGCGGCGCGATCATCTACATGGGCTCGGTCCACTCGAAGGAGGCGTCCAAGCTGAAGGCGCCGTACGTGACCGCGAAGCATGGCTTGGTCGGCCTCGCCAAGGTCGTCGCGAAGGAGGGCGCCGAGCACGGCGTACGCGCGAACGTGATCTGCCCCGGCTTCGTGCGCACGCCGCTCGTCGAGAAGCAGATTCCGGAGCAGGCGAAGGAGCTCGGCATCTCCGAAGCCGACGTCGTCCGCAACGTCATGCTGAAGGACACCGTCGACGGCGAGTTCACGACCGTCGACGACGTCGCGAACTGCGCGCTGTTCCTCGCCGCGTTCGAGACGAACGCCTTGACCGGCCAGAGCCTCGTCGTCAGCCACGGCTGGTTCATGCAATGAGCGCCGAGCGCGGCCGCCGCGCTGCCCGGCGCCGCGTCGCGAACGAGCGCGGCGCGCGCGACGCGCCGCCGCCGCGCGTGCGCACGCGCGCGCGTGCGAAGACGCCGGCCGCATCGGCCGGCGAGTACGAGTCGGTCGCGCTGGTGCTGCAGGGCGGCGGCGCGCTCGGTTCGTACCAGTGCGGCGTCTACGAGGCGCTGCACGACGCCGGAATCCGGCCGGACTGGTTCGCCGGCACCTCGATCGGCGCGATCAACGCCGCGATCCTCGCCGGCAACGCACCGGAGCAGCGCGTCGCGCGGCTGCGCGAGTTCTGGACCCTGATCTGCGAGCCGGCCGGCGCGCTCGGCGCGGCCGCCGACGTCGTGCGCGATACGCTCGCCTGGCTGCCGGCGAGCGCGATGACGGCGGCGTGGGCGAACGCGTTCGGCGCGGCCGGCGCGCTGCTGCAGGGCCAGCGCGGCTTCTTCAGCGCGCGTCGGCAGCCGCCGTTCCTGTACGCCGACGGCAGCGCGAGGGCGACGAGCTTCTACGACACCGCGCCGCTGAAGGCGACGCTCGAGCGCTTCGTCGATTTCGCACGCATCAACGCGGCGGGCCAGGCGCGGCTGTCGGTCGGCGCGACCGACGTCGCGACCGGCAATTTCCGCTATTTCGACTCGAAGGAGCAGCCGATCGGGCCGGAGCACGTGATGGCCTCCGGCGCGTTGCCGCCGGCGTTCCCGGCCGCCCGCATCGGCGGGCATCTGTACTGGGACGGCGGGCTCGTCTCGAACACGCCGCTCGACTACGTGCTCGAAACGGAGCCGCGCCGCGACAGCCTCGTGTTCCAGGTCGACCTGTGGAGCGCGAGAGGCG
>DASWOS010000020.1:0-2280 GCA_036398645.1 Dokdonella sp.
CACCGAGAACAGCACGCCGAGCAGGCCGCCGAGGCCGGCGATCGCGAGCACCCAGGAATAGCGGAAGTCCTGCCAGTAGCCGAGGATGATCAGCGCCGGGATCGTGAAGATCACGCCGGCCGCGATCGAGGAGCCGGCCGACGCGCCGGTCTGCACGATGTTGTTCTCGAGGATCGTGCCGCCGCCGAGCGCGCGCAGCACCGCCATCGAGACGACCGCGGCCGGAATCGCGGTCGCGATCGTCAGGCCGGCGAACAGCCCGAGGTACGCATTCGCCGCGGCGAGGATCATCGCGAGCACGATCGAGAGGATCACGGCGCGCACGGTGAGCTGCGCGACGGGTCTGGCCGCGGCCGGTTCGGAACTCATGCAGTACCCCTCGTCTGGAATGGTCGAGCTGCGGAACGCGATGCGCGGCGTATCAGACCACAAGCTCCGCGAAGCGTCACCCCGCGCCACGCGTCACCCGCGCGCCGCCGCGGCCTGCGATAATCGGCGCGCCGTCCGAATCCTGTCGCGCCGATGATCCATCCGATCCTGAAAATGGGTGACCCGCGCCTGCTGCGCGTGGCCAAGCCGGTCGAACGCTTCGGCACGCCGGAGCTCGATGCGCTGATCGCGGACCTGTTCGAGACGATGCACGCGGCCGGCGGCGTCGGACTCGCGGCGCCGCAGATCGGCGTCGACCTGCAGCTCGTGATCTTCGGCTTCGAGCGCAGCGAGCGCTACCCGGACGCGCCGGCGGTGCCGCGCACGATCCTGCTGAATCCGACGATCACGCCGTTGTCCGAGCGGCGCGAGGAAGGCTGGGAAGGCTGCCTGTCGGTGCCGGGCATGCGCGGCGTCGTCGAGCGCTGGTCCGAGATCCGCTACACCGGCTTCGATCCGGCCGGCCGGCCGATCGACCGCGTCGCCGAGGGCTTCCACGCGCGCGTCGTGCAGCACGAGTGCGACCATCTGATCGGTACGCTGTATCCGATGCGGATCACGGATTTCAGCCGCTTCGGCTTCACCGACGTACTGTTTCCGGGGCTCGACGTCGAAGCCGACGACTAGCCGTGCGCGCCGTCGTCGACGTCGCTCCGTAGCCGCGGCGACGACGGCCGCGCGGAGCGTGCACGGCCGCTCGGGACCACGGCTTTGATCCGCGCGCCGTCCCGGGCATCCTGGGCGCGCGGCTACGCACGGCGGACTCGATGCAGACGTTCGAATCGGTCATTGCGATCCTGTTCGGCGCGGTCGGGCTGACCGCGCTCGCGCGCCGCGTCGGTGCGCCGTATCCGGCGTTCCTCGCGCTCGGCGGCGCCGCGCTGTCGCTCGTGCCCGGCGCACCGGCCTGGACGCTCGACCCGCATCTCGCGCTCGCGCTGCTCGTCGCGCCGGTGCTGCTCGACGCGGCCTACGACACCTCGCTGCGCGACCTGCGCGAGAACGCGCTGCCGATCGGCTGTCTGGTCGTCGTCGTCGTCGGCCTGACCACGGCGGCCGTCGCGGTCGTCGCGCACACGCTGGTACCGTCGATGCCGTGGAGCGTCGCGGTCGCGCTCGGCGCGATCGTCGCGCCGTCGGACGCCGCCGCCGCGGCGGCCGTGCTGCGCCAAGCCGGACTGCCGCAGCGGCTGCTGACGATCCTCGAGGGCGAGAGCCTGCTGAACGACGCGAGCGCGCTGCTGATCTACCGCGTCGCGGTCGCCGCGGCCGTCGACGGCGCGTTCTCGCTGACCGGCAGCCTGCCGACGATCGCACTCGCCGTCGTCGGCAGCGTCGTCGCCGGCCTCGTGCTGCCGTGGCCGGTCGTCGCGCTGATCCGCCGCATCCGCGACGTGCCGAGCGCGATCATCACGCAGTTCGTCTCGACGTTCGCGGTCTGGCTCCTCGCCGAGCGCATCGGCCTGTCCGCGATCCTGACGATCGTCGTCTACGCGATCACGCTCGCGCGCTACACGATCGCACTGACGCCGGCGCGCATGCGCGTGCCGTCCTACGCGGTCTGGGACACCGTCGTGTTCCTGCTGAACGTGCTCGCGTTCGTGATGATCGGACTGCAGATCGGGCCGCTGTGGGCGCAGCTGCCGGCCTCCGCGCGCGCCGGCCATGCGGCGGTCGCGGCCGCCGTGCTCGCGACCGTCGTCGGCGTGCGCATCGCCTGGTGC
This sequence comes from Dokdonella sp., assembly GCA_036398645.1. GTDB lineage: Bacteria > Pseudomonadota > Gammaproteobacteria > Xanthomonadales > Rhodanobacteraceae > Dokdonella_A. The sequence continues at coordinate 2,154 of DASWOS010000020.1, forward strand.
ATGAGCTACAACGCGGTGCTGCGCCGGCACGTGCGCCGCCACGGCTTCGATCCGCCGCGGCCGACGTTGCGGCCGAGCGCGCAGGGCGGCTTCGTGCTCGCGTGGTGCGGCATGCGCGGCATCGTCA
>DASWOS010000021.1:0-20197 GCA_036398645.1 Dokdonella sp.
GTTCAGCACCTGCAACGGGTCACCGAGTCGTTCGCGCTTGGCCTTGCGCTCTTCTCCGGCGAACAGGCTAATCATCGGTCTCGACCTCGGTGCGATGCGACGGCTCAGGATACGATGGCAGAGAGGTTTTTAGAGGTTTCCTTCAGCGACGGCTTCGACGGCGACTGAGCCCCGCCGGCGCCGCAGTCGGCGCACGCGCACGGACCGCCGCGCCGCCGCCGCGCGGCGAGGTCCGCGCAGCCGAGGTACGTCGCGCATGCGCGTGCGTCGCTGCACGCTGCACGTGCCGCAGTGCTAGCGCGCCGCGCCGGACGGCGAATCCGCCGGCGCGTCGCGCGTGGCCGCGCGCGCCTGCACGAACGCGGCGACGTCGTCGAGCGTCGGCGCGTGCGCACGCAGCGGCTGCGAGAGCGCGAACAGCAACGCCGAATGGCCGATGCCGGGATAGAGCTTCAGCGTCACGTCGTCGTGCGCGGCGCGCATCGCGTCGGCGAGCAGGCGGCTGTTCGCCGGGTCGACCTCGTGATCGGCGCTGCCGTGCAGCAACAACGTCGGCGGCTCGGCGCCGGTGACCCATGCGAGCGGCGACGCGCGTCGACGCGACGCGGCGGTCGCGCCGAACACGGCGAGCATGTCGTCGTCGTCCGCGTCGTCGGGCAGGAACGTGTACACGCCGGCGAGGCCGATCCAGCCGGCGAGGTCGCGCGGCCGCAAGCCGACGCCGCCGAGCCATTCCGGATCGGTCGCGAGCAGCGCGGCGACGTGGCCGCCGGCCGAGTGGCCCATGACGAACGTCGCGTCCGCGTCCGCGCCGAATTCGGCCGCGTGCGCGCGCGTCCAGGCGACCGCGGTCGCGGCGTCGCGCATGAAGCCGTCGAGGCCGACGCCGGGCAGCTTGCGATAGTCCGGTATCGCGACGACGACGCCGCGCGCGGCGAGCGCGCTGCCGACGAAGCGGTACCACGCGCGCTCGCCGCGGACCCAGCTGCCGCCGTAGAAGAACACGACGAGCGGGGCACGCTCGGCCTGCGCCGGGCGGTACACGTCGAGCGCGAGCCGGTGCGCCGCGTCGAACACCAGCCCGCGCCGCTGCTCGACGCCGTTGCGCGGATTCGTCGTGTTCAGGCTCGCGAACAGCACGCTCTGGCAGCCGCCGAGCGGCAGTGCCGTGAGTGCGAGCGCGAGCGCCGTCCGGATGCGCGTGAGGATGCCGCGTGAGGTCGCGTCCACGAGTGCGAAGCCGCCGTGCCGGTGCGATCGGTCGAGTATGCCTGCGCGGCCGCGTCGGCGCGGCGCAGCTTGTCGGCGGCCGCGCAAAGCGCGGATGATCGGCGGCCCAGCCTCGCCCGATCGGCCGCCCATGGACCGCGTTTTCATCGAAGACCTGCGCATCGAGACGATCATCGGCATCTACGACTGGGAGCGCACGACGCGGCAGATGATCGCGCTCGACGTCGAGATGGCGTTCGACAACGCGAAGCCGGCCGCGTCCGACCGCATCGAGGACACGCTGAACTACAAGGCCGTCGCGAAGCGGCTCATCGCGTTCGTCGAGGCGTCGCGCTGCGAGCTCGTCGAGACGCTGGCCGAGCGCTGCGCGGAGCTGATCCGCGCCGAGTTCGGCGTGCCGTGGCTGCGCCTGAAGCTGTCCAAGCCCGGCGCGGTGACCGGCGCGCGCGCGGTCGGCGTCGTCATCGAGCGCGGCGACGCACCCTAGCTCCGCGGCCGCGCGCTCTCGACGGCCCGCACGCGAGCGGGCATGATGCGGCGCGACATCCCGCGAGCGCGCGGCGCCGCCGCCGCGCCACGCCGCACGAGGGCTGCGCATGAAGTGGGAAGGGTACCGTTCGTCGACCTACGATGAGTTGTTCCGCGCGGACGGCCAGCCGTGGCCCGCCGCACGCAAGCTCGTCGACTATCTCGGTTCCCTGAGCGATCGCGAGATCGCCGAGCGCCAGCTCGCCGCGGATCTCGCCGCGCGCGTCATGGGCATCACGTTCACGGTCTACAGCGAGGGTCGCAACGTCGACCGCACGCTGCCGTTCGACGTGATCCCGCGCGTGATTCCGCGCGCCGAATGGACGCGCGCCGAGGCCGGGCTGCGCCAGCGCGTGCGGGCGCTGAACCTGTTCATTGGCGACGTCTACGGCGCGCAGCGGATCGTCGCCGACCGCGTGTTCCCGCGCGCGCTGCTCGAGGACTCGGTGAACTTCCGTCCGCAATGCCTCGGCATCGAGCCGCCGCTCGGCGTCTGGGCGCACGTGTGCGGCTCGGACCTCGTGCGCGACCGCGACGGAACGCTGTACGCGCTCGAGGACAACCTGCGCATCCCGAGCGGCGTGTCGTACATGATCCAGAACCGCATGGTCGCCAAGCGCGTGTTCCCGGAGCTGTTCGAGACGACCTCGATCCTGCCGGTCGACGACTATCCCGCGCAGCTCTACGACACGCTCGCGGCGCTGAGCCCGCGCCCCGGCGAGCCGCCGGTCATCGTGCTGCTGACGCCCGGCATCTACAACAGCGCGTACTTCGAGCACTGCTACCTCGCGCAGAGCATGGGCATCGAGCTCGTCGAGGGCAGCGATCTGTTCGTCGACGACGACGATTGCTGCTACATGCGCACGGTGCACGGGCCGCAGCGCGTCGACGTGATCTACCGGCGCGTCGACGACTTGTTCCTCGACCCGGAGGTGTTCAAGCCGGACTCGGTGCTCGGCGTGCGCGGCCTCGTGCGCGCGTGGCGCGCGGGCAAGGTCGCACTCGCCAATGCGCCCGGCGCCGGCGTCGCCGACGACAAGGTCGTGTTCGCGTACGTGCCGAAGATGATCGAGTACTACCTCGGCGAGCAGCCGATCCTGCCGAACGTGCCGAGCTATCTCTGCGCGGATCCGCGCGACCGCGACTACGTGCTCGAACACATCGCCGAGCTCGTCGTGAAGCCCGCCAACGAGTCCGGCGGCTACGGCATGCTGATCGGCCCGCGCGCGACGAAGCGCCAGCACGAGCAGTTCCGCAAGCGCATCCGCGAGAATCCGCGCAACTACATGGCGCAGCCGACGCTGTCGCTGTCGACCGCGCCGATCCTGACCGCCGACGGGCCGTCGGCGCGCCACTTGGACCTGCGTCCGTTCGTGCTCTCGCGCGGCGACATCTACGTGACGACCGGCGGCCTGACCCGCGTCGCGATGAACGAAGGCTCGCTCGTCGTCAACAGCTCGCAGGGCGGCGGCGCGAAGGACACCTGGATCGTCGACGCCGAGGAGGACGCCTGATGCTGTCGCGCGTCGCCGAAAGCCTGTACTGGTTCAGCCGGTACGTGCGCCGCGCCGAGAACACCGCGCGCCTCGTCGGCGTGAACAGCCAGCTGCAGCTCGACCTGCCGCGCAGCGTGCGCTTCGCCTGGCAGCCGCTGCTCGACACGCTCGGTGCCGGCGACGCGTTCCGCGAGCTGCATCCGGGCGTCGCCGGCGACGGCGCCGAGAGCGACGTCGTGCACTTCCTGCTGCTCGACGAGCGCAACCCGAACTCGATGCTGAACGCGCTGAAGCACGCGCGCGACGGCCTGCGCTCGATCCGCGACGTGCTGCCGCAGGAGCTCTGGGAGCGCGTCAACGGCACCTATCTCTGGGTCGGCGAGAACGGCGAGCGTGCGCTCGCGCGGCGCTACCGCATGGACCTGATCAACCGCGTCGTCGACGACTCGCTCACGGCGTCGGGTATCCTGACCGCGAACGTCAGCCACGACATCGGCTTCCAGTTCCTGCGCCTCGGCACCGCGCTCGAGCAGGCCGACATGACCACGCGCATCATCGACGCCGGCGGCTCCGGTCTGATCCGGCCGCGCGCGGCCGACGAGCTCGACGCGTACCGCGCGACGCAGTGGATGAGCGTGCTGCGCTCGCTCGCCGCGTACCAGATGTACCGCCGGCACGTGCGCCAGCGCGTCACCCCGGCGCTCGCGCTCGAGTTCCTGCTGCAGAACCGCGAGTTCCCGCGCAGCGTGGCCTACTGCCTCGAGCGCATGCGCCAGACCCTGCCGTCGCTGCCGCCGGCGCGCGTGCCGCCCGAGCCGCCGCTCGCGGCGACGCTCGGCCTCGCGCTCGAGGCCGACACGCACGTGCTCGTCGAGTGCGGCACGCGCACGCGGATGGACCACATCCAGATCGGCCTCGGCGACCTGCACGACGCGATCCGCGCGTCGTACTTCCCGGCCTGACGCGTCGTATCGACGCGTCGTCGCGGCGCCGGCGCAGCCGGCCACTCGCGGGCGACTCGCCCATATCTGCGGTTGCCTCGACGTCCGCCTCGCCGCCGGATCGGACCGCGCTTGACCGCGGCGCCGCGACGCGGCGGAATGGCGCGATGCATCGCGCGTGGCTCAGCCTCGGGTCCAACGTCGAGCCGGAGCGCCATCTGCGCGCGGCGCTCGCGGAGCTGCGCGAGCGCTTCGGTGCGCTGACGGTGTCGCCGGTCTACCGCTTCGCCGCGGTCGGCTTCGACGGGCCGGATTTCCTGAACCTCGCGGCCGGGCTCGACACCGAGCTCGGCCCGGTCGCGCTCGACGCGTGGCTGCACGCGCTCGAGGACCGCCACGGCCGCCGCCGTGACGTGCCGCGCTACTCCGATCGCACGCTCGACGTCGACATCGTGCTGTTCGACGGCGTCGTGCAGCGCGGTCCCGGCCATCTCGAGATTCCGCGCAAGGAGCTCGCCGAGGCGTTCGTGCTGAAGCCGCTCGTCGACGTCGCGCCGACGCTGCGCGACCCGCGCAGCGGGCGCACGCTGCGCGAGGCGTGGGACGCGATCGCCGGCACGGTGGCGTTCGAGCGCGTCGACCTCGACCTCTGACGTGCCGTGCGGCGTGTCGGCGTGGCGCGCCGAGCGCGGCGTGGTCGAGCGGCACGTGGTGCGTCGGTCGCCGCCGCATCGGCCGGCCGGCGCGCGCCGCCGCGAGCGCCGTCGGAGCCGCGGTCGCGTCGCTGCGCCGAACCCGCGCCGCCGGCGGGTGATGCGATGCAGCGGTGCAGCGGCGGCGGCACGAGCGGCGCGCCGCCGGACGAGAAGCCGTCGACGCGCCGGATCAGCCGATCGCGGCGCGGCCGCCGTCGACGTGGACGATCTCGCCGGTCACGAACGTCGCGTCGTGCAGCAGCCAGAGCACCGCGCCGGCGACGTCGTCGGGCGTGCCGAGCCGCCGCAGCGGCGTCCGCGCGATCAGCGCGTCGCGCTCGGCGGCCGGCTTGCCGTGCTCGGGCCAGAGCACCGCGCCCGGCGCGACGCCGTTGACGCGCACGCGCGGCGCGAGCTCGAGCGCGAGCGCGCGCGTCGCCGCCGCGAGCGCGGCCTTGGCCATGCAGTAGACCGCGTGGCCGGCCAGCGGGCGCTCGGCGTAGACGTCGATCAGGTTCACGATCGCGCCGCCGCGCACGGCGAGGTGCGGCGCCGCGGCCTGCGCGAGGAACAGCGGCGCGCGCGCGTTCGCGGCGAACAGCTCGTCCCAATGCGCCGGCGTGATCGCGCCGAGCGGCGTCGCGTAGAACGCCGACGCATTGTTGACGAGCCCGTCGAGGCGGCCGAAGCGCGCGACCACGGCGTCGATCAGCGCGGGCAGCCGTTCGGCGTCGGCGAGCTCGGCCGGCAGCGCGAGCGTGCTGCCGGCGCGCGCGGCCTCGAGCTCGGCGACGAGCGCCTCGAGCGCGTCGAGCGATCGCCGCGCGTGCAGCGCGACGTCGTAGCCGGCCGCGTGCAGGCGGCGCGCGATCGCCGCGCCGAGCCGCCGCGCGGCGCCGGTGACCAGCACGGCCGGACGCGCGCCGGGCGTCGTCGTCATCGTTGTGTTCTCCTCGCCGGCCGCTATGCTGGCCGGTCTCCGCCGCCGAGAGTGCCGCAGATGCGGACGCCGGACCAGCCTTGAGCCGAACCCTGCCCGAACCCTCCGACGACGAGCGCGCGCACTCGCGCCGGCTCGAGGAGCACATCCGCGCCGAGATCGCCGCGCACGGCCCGATCGCGTTCTCGCGCTGGATGGCGTTGTGCCTGTACGCGCCGGGCCTCGGTTACTACAGCGCCGGCCGCACGAAGTTCGGCGCGGCCGGCGACTTCGTGACCGCGCCGGAGCTCGGCGCGCTGTTCGCGCGCGTCGTCGCGCGCGCGCTCGCGCCGACGCTGCGCGCGCTCGGCGCCGGCGCGGACTTCGTCGAGCTCGGCGGCGGCAGCGGCGCGTTCGCGCGCGACCTGCTGCGCGAGCTCGCCGCGCTCGACGCGCTGCCGCGCCGCTACCGCGTGCTCGAACCGAGCGCGGAGCTGCGCGAGCGCCAGCGCGCGCGCGTGCGCGACGAGCTCGCCGCCGACGTCGCCGCGCGCGTCGAATGGATCGAGCGTCCGCCCGACGACGCCTGGGACGGCGTGCTGTTCGCGAACGAGGTCGTCGACGCGCTGCCGACGACGCGCTTCGGCGTGCGCGGCGGCGAGGTCTACGAGGAGCACGTCGCGCTCGACGGCGGCCGCTTCGTGCGCGTCGATCGGCCGGCCGACGCGCTCGTCGCCGGCGCGGTGCGGCACCTCGAGCGCGCGCTCGGCGCCGAGTTCGCCGACGGTTATCGATCCGAGGTGCTGCCGCAGCTGCCGCACTGGCTCGCCGCGGTCGCCGCGCCGCTGCGCCGCGGCGTCGCGCTGTTCGTCGACTACGGCTACGCGCGCCGCGAGTATTACCTGCCGGAGCGCCGCGACGGCACGCTGGTCGGCCACTACCGCCATCATGCGCTGGCCGATCCGCTGCGCTGGCCCGGTCTCGTCGACCTCAGCGCGTTCGTCGACTTCACCGCGCTCGCCGAAGCCGGCGTCGGCGCCGGCTTCGAGCTGGTCGGCTACGCGTCGCAGGCGCAGTTCCTGCTCGCGAGCGGTCTCGCCGAGCTGCTCGAGGCCGCGCAGGATCTCGGCGACGTCGAGCGGCTGCGTACGACCGCCGAAGCGAAGCGGCTGGTCCTGCCCGGCGACATGGGCGAGCGCTTCCAGGCGATCGCGTTCGCGCGCGGCGTCGACGACGCGCTGCCGGGGCTGCGCGCGGTCGACGCGTCACGCCGGCTGTAAGCCGCGGCGGTCCACGGCGGCGGTGTGCGGTGCGTTCGGCCGCTGCCGCGCTCGCCGGCGCGTCACGCGCCGCGCGGCAGCGCCGCGATCGCGTGCGCGCGCGCCTCGCGCATCGCCCTGCCGATCGCCGGACCGGCGAGGCCGCGCGCGACGAACGGCGCCGCGTCGATCGCGGCCGCGGCCGCGCGCGCGGCCCGCAGGAACGCGGCTTGCGGGTACGCGTCGTCGACGTGGCCGAGCCGGCCGCGCTTGTCGGCCTCGCAGGCGAGCAGGAAGCGCGCGAGCCGTTCGGGCCGACGCAGGCCGTCGAGGCGCTCGAGCAGCTCGAGCACGGTCGTCGCGCGCAGCTCGAACGCGCGGTGCGCGTCGAGGTGATGCCGGCACACCAGCTCGGCGAGCGCGGCGTGCTCGGTCGACACCTTGAGCCGTGCCGCGAGCGCGCGCAGCGGCGCGACGCCGCGCTGTTCGTGGCGCACGTGGCGCGGCAGCTCGTGCTTCGGCGTCAGCGCCTTGCCGAGGTCGTGCGTCAGCGCGCAGAAGCCGACCAGGTCGTCGCCGGGCGCGAGCCGCGCGGCCACGTCGAGCACCATCTCGACGTGCGTGCCGGTGTCGATCTCCGGATGGAACTCCGCGCGTTGCGGCACGCCGTAGAGCGCGTCGACCTGGGAACACGACGCCGAGCGCGCCGCACGCGCGCAGCGTGGCGACGAACGCGGACGGCGCCGGCTCCGCGAGCGCCTTGCGCGTCTCGGCCCAGACGCGCTCCGGCACGAGGTGGTCGGCCTCGCCGTCGTCGACGATGCGTCGCATCAGCGCGAGCGTTTCTTCGGCGATCGAGAAGCCGAGCGGCGCGTAGCGCGCGGCGAAGCGCGCGACGCGCAGCACGCGGACCGGGTCTTCGACGAACGCCGGCGAGACGTGGCGCAGCACGCGCGCGTCGAGGTCGCGGCGGCCGCCGAACGGATCGACGATCGTGCCGTCCTCGGCTTCGGCCATCGCGTTGATCGTGAGGTCGCGGCGCTCGAGATCCTGCTCGAGCGTGACCGACGGGTCCGCGTCGAACGCGAAGCCGTGATAGCCGCGCCCGGTCTTGCGCTCGGTGCGCGCGAGCGCGTATTCCTCACCGGTCTCGGGATGCAGGAACACCGGAAAGTCGCGCCCGACCGGCTTGTAGCCGAGGCGCAGGAGCTCGTCCGGCGTCGCGCCGACGACGACGTAGTCGCGGTCGACGCGCTCGCGCCCGAGCAGGTGGTCGCGGACCGCGCCGCCGACGAGATAGGACCGCATGCGGCGATTCTGCCAGACGCGGCGGCGCCGCGGCCGGGGCTGCCGTCGTCGCCGGGTCGCGCCTACGGCCCGCTGTTCGTTGACCGAGCCGTACGGCGCGGCGCCTCGGATCAGCGCGTCGGCGTCGTCGGGCGCGTGCGACGCAGCAGCGGCGGCATCACCGCCTCGATCGGCGTCGCGACGATGCCGAGCGCGGCGAGGCCGTCTTCGTTGGACACCGAATCGAGCTTCAGCGAACGGAAGTTGTCGCGCGAGATCGGCTTGCCGGGCAGCCATTCGCCGATCCGTGCCTGCACGTAGCCGAGCGCGTCCGGCAGCGGCACGACGAAGCGGCGGCGCCCGCTCGCGCGCGCGGTCCAGCGCACGATCTCGCCGAGCTCGATCACGCGCGGTCCGGCCAGCTCGTAGGTATGGCCGATCGTGTACGGATGCACGAGCGCGCGCGCGAACGCCTCGGCGACGTCGCCGACGTAGACCGGCGCGAACTTCGCGTGCGCGCGCGCGAGCGGCAGCACCGGCGTGATGCGGAGCAGCGCGGCGAAGCGGAAGAACAGCCCGTCGCCGGCGCCGAAGATCACCGACGGGCGGAAGATCGTCCAGTCGAGCGCCGAGGCGCGCACGCGCGCCTCGGCCTCGCCGCGCGTCTTCAGGTAATGGCTCTCGCCTTCGCCGGCGCCGAGCGCGCTCATCTGCAGCAGGCGCGGCACGCCGGCCTCGCGGCACGCGCCGATCAGCGTCTCGGTCAGCTCGACGTGCGCCTTGCGGAAGCCGGCGCCGTCGGAACCGCGCTCGTTCAGGATGCCGACGAGATTGATCGCGGCGTCGGCCCCGGCCAGGTGTCGCGCGAGCGTCGCGCGGTCGTGCACGTCCGCGTTGACGACGGCGACGCCGGGCAGCACGCGCAGGTCGCGGCGCGCGTCGCGGTTGCGCGACAGCAGCGTGATCGCGTGGCCGTCGCGGTGCAGCCGCGGCACGAGGCGGCCGCCGACGAAGCCGGTGCCGCCGAGCACGACGAGCTTGAGCGGTTTCATCGCGATCTCCCCGAGCGCGCCGCACGACGGCGCCGAAGCCGAAGTGTATGCGCGTTGCGCGCGTCAGGCCGAGTCCGGCGCGACCCGGAGCACGAGCTTGCCGATGTGCGCGCCGGATTCCATCGTGCGGTGCGCGGCCGCGGCGTCGGCGAGCTCGAACCGCTCGTGGATGCGCGGCCGCACGCGGCCGGCTTCGAGCAGCGGCCAGACGCGCGCGTGCAACGCATCGGCGATGCGCGCCTTCGCCGCCGCGTCGAGCGGGCGCAGCGTCGAACCGGTCAGGTGCAGGCGCCGCGTCATCAGCGTCGCGAGATCGAGCGTCGCCTCGCGGCCGCGCTGCGTCGCGATGACGACGAGGCGGCCGTCGAACGCGAGCGCGTCGAGGTTGCGCGCGAGGTAGTCGCCGCCGACCATGTCGAGGATCAGGTCGACGCCGCGGCCGCCGCTCGCTTCGCGCGCGGCGGCGACGAAGTCCTCGCGGCGGTAGTCGATCGCGCGCTCGGCGCCGAGCGCGACGCAGGCGGCGCACTTGCGCGCGTCGCCCGCGGTCGCGAGCACGTGCGCGCCGAACGCGCGCGCGAGCTGGATCGCGCAGGTGCCGATGCCGCTCGCGCCGCCGTGCACGAGGACGTGCTCGCCGGCGCGCAGGCCGCCGCGCTCGAACACGTTGCTCCAGACCGTGAAGAAGTTCTCCGGCAGCGCGGCGGCTTCGTCCCAGTCGAAGCCGCGCGGGCGCGGCAGGCACTGGCCGGCCGGCACCGCGACGTATTCCGCGTAGCCGCCGCCGTTGCAGAGCGCGCAGACCTCGTCGCCGACGCGCCACGCATCGACGCCGGCGCCGAGCGCGACGACGCGCCCGGCCGCCTCGAGGCCGGGCAGGTCCGACGCGTCCGGCGGCGGCGGATACGTGCCGGCGCGCTGCAGGCAGTCCGGTCGGTTCACGCCGGCCGCGATCACGCGCAGCAGCACCTCGCCGGGTCGCGGCGCCGGCACCGGGCGCGTCGCGACGCGCAGCACCTCGGGGCCGCCGGGCCGGCCGATCTCGACCGCGCGCATCGTCATCGGTACGTCGTTCGTCGTCATGCGTGGATCGTGACGCCTGCGCGGCCGCACGGCAATCGCCGAGGCGCTCGTGCGCCGTCGCCGCGCGCGCGACGCCGCGCGGCACCGCACGGCCGCGGCCTCAGCGCGGTGCCGCGCTCGCGGCCGCGGCCGCGTCCGGCGCGGTGCAGACGACCGCCTTGTGCGGCGCGTCGTCGGCCGGCGGCCGGTACGGCGCGCCGATCTTCGGCAGGCGCGCGGACAGCGCGTGCGCGCGGCCGTTCATGCGCCAGTCGTAGATCACGCTGAACGCGAGCACGCGCGTGACGTACTCGCGCGTCTCCTTGTACGGGATCGTCTCGATGAAGAAGTCCGGCTCGAGCGCGGCGCGCGCGTCGAGCCAGCGCCCGACCGGCGCCTCGCCGGCGTTGTACGCCGCGCTGGCGAGCCACGGGCTGCCGCCGTACTTGGCCGCCGTGCGGCCGAGATAGAGCGTGCCGAGCTCGACGTTCAGCGACGGCTCGAACAGGTCGCGCGGGCTGCGATAGGTGCGCTGCGCGGACTTCGCGAGCGCGCGCGCGACGCCGGGCAGCAGCTGCATCAGGCCGTAGGCGTCCGCGTGCGAATGCGCGTCGGTCATCCAGGCGCTCTCGGCGCGGATGATCGCGTAGACCCAGGCCGGATCGACGCCGGCCGCGCGCGCGGCACGCTCGATCTCGGTGCGCATGCCGAGCGGGAAGCGCTGCTCGTAGAGCGCCTGCGTCTGCGCGTCGGCGGAGAACGCGAACACCGCGCGGTCGTACCAGCCGCGCCGGTAGGCGAGGTCGGCGGCGAGGCGGCGCTGCGCCGCGTCGAGCTTCGTCATCGCGAAGTCCCACTCCCGGCGCGCGGAGCTCGCCATGTCGAGCTCGCGGAACTCGAACGCACGCGCGAGATCGGGCTGCGCGGCGAGCATGCGTTCGGTCGTCGGGTCCGAGGCGAGCGTGCGCGCGCAGATCGCGTACGGCTGCTCGGTCCAGTCCGCGGCGAGGAAGCCGTAGAAGCTCGCTTCGTGCGCGAGCGCGGCGAAGATCGGCGCCGCCTCGCCGGCGCGGCCGAGCTTAACCAGCGTGCGCGCGCGCAGGTAGCGCCAGCGCGAGTCGGCCTTCTGCGCCTCGCCGAGCGCGTCGAGCGCGGCGAGCGCCTCGGCGAAGTCGCCGGCGGCGAGCGCGACGCGCACGCGCCATTCGCGCGTCGCGTCGTCGTCGGCGCCGGCCGGCAGCGCCTTCAGCCGCGCGAGCGCGTCGGGCGAGTAGCTCGTCGCGCGGTACAGCGCGATCGCGTTCAGGATGCGGTCGCGCTCGACGTCGTCCCAGCGGAAGCGCGTCTGCAGCTCGCTCCAGGCGTTCTCCGCGGCGGCGCTGTCGCGGCGCGCGAGCCGAGCGAACGCGTAGGACACCGTGTCGCGCGCCTGCGCGTCGTCGGGCCAGGTGCGTGCCTGCACGAGCGTCGCGGCCGGATCGCGCAGCGCGGCGACGAGCCGGTCCGCCGCGCTGCGCGCGGCGCCGTCGAGCAGCGCCGCGGTCTCGGCCGCGGCGTCGGCGCGGCCAGCCGCGGCCGCGCGCTGCAGGCGATCGTCGATGCTGGCGTCGGTCAGCACGCCGGCCGCGCGCGCGGCGAACAGCACCGGATCGCAGGCCGACGGCAATGCGCGCGCGTCGCGCCAGAGCGGCTCGAGGTCGTTCGCGTAATCGAGCGTGCCGCCGGCGGCGAGGCGCGCCTGCAGCGCGTCGCATTGCAGGTCGCGGTCGCCGCGCGGCGTCCACAGCGCGCGGAACGTCGTCCAGTCGCGGCGCCGCGCCAGCTCGCGCAGGTACGCGTCGCGCAGGTCGCTGGCCGGCAGCGAATCCGGCCAGCGCGCGAGGAAGCGCTCGACTTCGGTGCGCTCGAGCGTCGCGACGCGCGCGCGCAGCGCCGCGAGCTCGACGTACGGCGCGAGCGGATAGCGCGCATCGGCGAGCGCGGCGGCGAGCCGCTTCCAGTCGGCGTCGTTCGGACGCGCGGCCGCGGCGAGCGCGGCGCGGAACTGCTCGCGCTCGGCAGCGCGGTCGGCGGCGTGCAGCAGCGGCGCGAGCGCGGCGAGCGCGAGCGCGGCGGCGAGGCGCAGGCGGGATGCGAGTGTGGAGCGCGGAGACATCGTCAGGCCGGCACGGGAACGACGCCGGAAGTGTAGCGGCGGCGCGACACCGCACGCGGTGGGGCGCCGCGGGACGACCGCGCGGCGCTGCGTTTGCCGAATTGAGAAAGGGTGCATAGCAAAATTGCGACGCCTGCTTTACATTAAATTGACACTTCTTTGCAAGAGAGATCGTAGCGAGCCGAGCTGATCCGCGTTCTGACCACGTCGCATGACTTAGGGAGGCATACGATGAAATCGCGTTATCGCCAGGCATTGATGTCGTTCGCGTTCGCAGGACCGATGTTGGCCGCCGGGGTGCACCCGCAGCCGGCGGCGGCGCAGGAGACGAGCGCGGATCAGCCGCAAACGATGGAGACGGTCGAGGTGACCGGCTCGCGCATCAAGAAGGCCGAAGTCGAGGGGCAGGCGCCGGTCTTCGTGATCGACCGCAAGATGATCGAGCGCACCGGCCTGCAGTCGGTCGGCGACGTGCTCCAGCAGATGACGACGAGCGGCAAGGCGCTGAACACGAAGTTCAACTCGTCGGGCAACTTCGGCTACCCGCCGGACGGCGGCGGCATCGGCGCCGGCTCGGCACAGGTCGACCTGCGCAACCTCGGCTCCAAGCGCGTGCTCGTGCTCGTCGACGGCATCCGCTGGGTCAACGAATCCTCGGCCTCGGGCGTCAGCGGTTCGGCCGATCTGAACACGATCCCGCTGTCGATCGTCGACCGCATCGAGGTGCTCGAGGACGGCGCTTCGGCGATCTACGGCTCCGACGCGATCGCCGGCGTCGTCAACATCATCACGCGCAAGACGTTCGAAGGCGCCGAAGTCGACGGTTACTACGGCGAGTACGGCCGCGGCGGCGACACGCGGAAGTTCTCGCTGACGATCGGCGGCAAGGGCGAGCGCTGGTCGGCGATCCTCGACGCGAGCTACTTCGACCAGAAGGGCATCAGCTCCGGCAAGTGGTGGCAGTCCGCGGTGCCCGAGCCGTACGCCGGCTCCGCGGCCGGCAGCTCGGCGATTCCGCAGGGCCGCTTCACGTTCTGCGATCCGTCGCGGCCGGCGACCGCCTACGGCGGCTGCACGCCGGGCCAGGAGAACTTCTACGACGTCGTGCTGAACAGCGGCACCGGCACGCCGGCGTGGAATCCGGCCGATCCGTCGAGCGGCACGTACCACGACTTCACCGGTGCCGACCGCTACAACTTCGCGCCGTCGAACCTGCTGCTGACGCCGTCGAAGCGCAAGGCGATCTTCGCGACGGTCAGCTACAACGTGACCGACACGACGCAGCTGCACGTGAAGGCGCTGTACAACAACCGCGAGTCGGCGAACCAGGCCGCGCCGGAGCCGATCTTCGTCGGCCCGTACGCCGGCACCGGCGGCATCGCCGACACGATCAGCATCTCGGCGCTGAATCCGTACAACCCGTTCGGCATCGATCTCGATCCGGCGACGAACTTCGGCTGGATCACCAAGCGGCCGGTCGAGGTCGGCCCGCGCATCTTCGATCAGGACGTCGACACCTGGTACTTCAACGCGGGCCTGAACGGCGAGCTCGCGATCGGCCGCGGGCTGAGCTGGGACGCGAACTACGTGCATTCCGAGAACAAGGCCGAGCAGACGTTCTACAACGGCTACAACCTCGCGCACCTCGCGCTCGGCCTCGGCGATCCGGCGATCTGCGCGGCGACCCCCGGCTGCGTACCGATCGACCTGTTCGGCGGCCAGGGCCGGCCGATGACCGAGGAGATGATCGACTGGATCCGCGCGACGCAGACCGACCGCAGCAAGCAGACGCTCGACCTCGGCTCGGTCAACGTGACCGGCGACCTGTTCGACCTCGGCTCGCGCGCGGTCGGCTTCTCGGCCGGCGCCGAGCACCGCCGCTATCAGGGCTCGTTCACCCCGGACCCGCTGCGCCAGAACGGCGAGTCGCAGGACTCGCTCGCGTCGGCGGTGTCGGCCGCGTACGACGTCGACGAGGTCTACGGCGAGCTGAACGTGCCGGTGCTGTCGACGTTCGATCTGAACGCCGCGGGCCGCTATTCGAACTATTCGACGTTCGGCAGCGAGAAGACCGGCAAGGTCGGCTTCCGCTGGGAGCCGATCACGGACCTGCTGTTCCGCGGCGCGTATTCGACCGGCTTCCGTGCGCCGAACCTCGGCGAGCTGTACGGCCTGACGCAGTTCGGCGCGACGTTGGTCGATCCGTGCGGTCCGACCGGCGGCGCCGGCCCGGCCGCGCCGTACGCGGCCGGCTGCGCCGCGCAGGGCGTGCCGGCCGGCTTCGAGCAGGCGAACACGCAGATCACGACGTTCACCGGCGGCAACCCGGACCTGAAGCCGGAGGAATCCAAGAGCTACACGCTCGGCACGGTCTACAGCCCGAGCTGGATGGAAGGCGTGTTCCGCACGCAGCGTTTCGACGTCGAGCTGACCTACTACCACTACAAGGTCTCCGACGCGATCGGCGCGCGCGATATCCAGGCGCTGCTCGACGCGTGCCTGCTCTCCGGCGGCACCGACCCGGCGCTCTGCGCGGCGTTCACGCGCCAGCCCGGCGGCAACCTGAATCCGCCGCGCAACCTGCTCACGAACCTCAGCCAGATCAAGACCGACGGCGTCGACGTCAAGCTGAACTGGGCCAGCGAGGAGTTCGGCTGGGGCCGTCTGCGCGGTGCGTTGCAGTCGACCTACGTGCACGAGTACGAGGAGACCGATTCGTTCGGCAACGTCGCGCAGCGCCGCGTCGGCGTCGAGACCGACAACGGTTCGATCCCGAAGTGGCAGTCGAACGCGCAGCTCGGCTGGACCAGCGGCGACTGGGACGTCAACTGGAACCTGCGCTACACCGCCGGCGTCAAGGAGGCGTGCGCGAACGCGGTCATCTCCGAGGGCTTGCCCGGTTGCGCCGAGTCGAGCGACACCCATCGCCTCGGCGCGGTGACGTACCACGACGTGCAGGTCGCCTGGTCGGACGCGATCGGCGTGAAGGGTCTGCGCCTGACCGCCGGGGTCAACAACGTGTTCAGCAAGCATCCGCCGGTCTGCTACACCTGCACGCTGAACGGCTACGACGCGGGCACGTACGACCTTCCGGACCGCTTCTGGTTCGCCGAGGCGAACTACCGGTTCTGACGCGATCTCCCCGGCCGCCGCGGCGGCCGGGGAAACGTCGGCCGGTCGCGCGCCGCCGTGCCGCTCAGACGCGGCCGGCGGCGGCGACGTTCGCCGGCAGCCGCAGCGTCGCCGCGATCGGCAGATGGTCCGAGACCGGGTGCGGCAGCGCCCAGCGGCGCTCGACCTCGATCGCCTGCGAGACGAGGATCTGGTCGATCGCGCGCGTCGGCCGCCAGCTCGGGAACGTCGCCGGCGCGTCCGCCGGCGGCTGCAGCGACGTGCGCGCGTAGAGCAGGTCGAGTTCGCCGCTCTGCGCGGACGTGTTGAGGTCGCCCATCAGCACGACGTGCGGCAGCTGGCCGATCAGCTCGGCGAGGAACGCGAGCTGACGCGCGCGCGCGACCGCGCCGAGCGAGAGATGCGCGACGACGACGACGAGCGCGTCGGCGCCGCTGCCGAAGCGCGCCCACAACGCGCCGCGACCGGGGATGCGGCTCGGCAGCGGATAGTCGAGCACCTCGTCCGGCGCGCGGCGCGCGAGCAGGCCGTTGCTCGAGGTCGCGAGCCGCGACACGCGCCGGTTCGGCTGGTGGCTCCAGTACGGAAACTCGGCGCGCTCGGCGAGGTACTGGGTCTGGTTCAGGAAACCCGAGCGCAGGCTGCCGGCGTCGGCTTCCTGCAGTCCGACGAGGTCGAACTCGCCGATCACGCGCGCGAGGCCGTCGAGGTTCGCGCGCTTGCCGGCCGGCAACACGTGCTTCCAGCTGTGCGTGACGTAGTCGCGATAGCGGCGCACGCTGCCGCCGGCGAGGATGTTGCAGCTCAGCAGGCGCAGACGGCGGTCGGCGTCTGCGGCGAGGGCGGGCAGCGTCATGCGGCGAGGCTACTCAGAGCGCGACGGAGCGGCAAGCGCGGGCGCCGCATGGGCACGCTCCGCGCGCGCACGGAGCGGCGAACGGTTATTTCGCCGCCTTCGCCGCGGGCGCGTGCGCCTGCTCGACGAGCCAGCCGACGAGCTCGATCAGCTCCGGATAGCCGCCGGCCGACTGTGCGGTGACGCGGTACTTGCCGTCGACGACGATGCTCGGCGTGCCGTCGACGCCGAAGTTCTTGACCAGCTCGCGCGCGCGCGCGAGCTTGCTCTCGACCTCGAACGACGACGACGCGGCGAGGAACTTCGCGCGGTCGACGCCGTGCTCGGCGTAGAACGTCGCGAGGTCGTCGATCGTGCGCAGCGGCAGATGATCGCGGTGCAGCGCGTCGAACAGCGCCTGGTGCGTCTGCGCGAGCACGCCGAGCGACTGCGCGGTGTAGTACGCGCGCGCATACGGCTCCCACTGCGGATTGAACACGGCCGGCATGTAGTCGAACGCCGCGTAGTCCGGCAGTCCGGCCTTGATCTGCTCGGCGTACGGCTGGAAGTGCGCGCAATGCGGGCACGCGTACGAGAACACCTCGAGCACCTCGATCTTGTCGCCGCTCGCGGTCGGCTGCGGCGGCGTGATCGCGAAGTAGTTCTTGCCGGCCTGCCATTTCGGCTCGGCGCTCGCGGCCGGCGTCGCGGCCAGCGCGTTCGAGAGCAGCAGGAGTCCGGCCAACAGCGGCGCGAAGCGGTTCAGCATCGGGGTGTCCTTCGTCGGGGGCGGGGAGCGCCGGACCGAGACCGCGCGGCGGCGCGATCGTTCCGCGCGCGCGTCACGGCTTCTTCCTGTGCTTGAGCTCCTCGGCGACGAGGTACTGTGTGATCTCGACGAGCTCGTCGAAGCCGATCTGGTGCTCGGCGTCGATCGCGACGCGGTACTTGCCGGCGACGATCAGCGTCGGCGTCGAGTCGACGCCGTAGGCGCTCTCGCGCGCGTGGACCTGGGCCAGGTCGCCCTCGACGACGAACGACTGCGCGGTCGACAGGAACGCGTCCCTGTCCGCGCCGTGCGCGGCGTAGAAGCCGGCGAGGTCGTCGAGCGAATCGATCGCGGTGTGGTCGCGCCAGAGCGCGTCGAACAGCGCCTGGTGCGTCGTGTCGACGAGGCCGAGCGCCTTCGCCGCGTAGAAGCCGCGCGCGAACAGCACCCAGCGCGGCTGGAAGTCGGCCGGCATCAGCACGAACTCGGCCTGCTTCGGCAGGCTCGCCTTCAGCTTCTCCGCGTACGGCTGGAAGTGCGCGCAATGCGGGCACGCGTACGAGAACACCTCGAGCACTTCGATCTTGTCGCCGGTCGAGGTCGGCTGCGGCGGATCGATGACCTGGTAGCTTGAGCCGGCCTGCCACTTCGGCGCGGCCGGATCGGCCGCGTACGCGACCGAGGCGCAGAGCAGGGCGGCGATCGCAATCAGCGCACGCACGGACATCGCAGGAGCCTCCTTCGGCGGATCGGTACAGTCAAGCACCTTCGCGGCCGCGCGGCAACGCGCGCGCGCCGCGCGCGTCGCCGCGGCTACGGACGGCCGCTGCTTTCCTTCGCGATCAGGAACTTCACGAGCGGAATGACCTGGTCGACGCTGCCGGCCGACAGCGTGGTCAGGCGGTACTTGCCGTTGACGACGAGCGAAGGCGTCGAGTCGACGCCGTAGGCTTTGATCTGCGCGTCGGCGCGCTTCATCTTCGTGTTGACCGCGAACGAGTTCGCGACGCCGACGAACTCGTCGGCCTTGACGCCGAACTTCGACGCGTAGAACGCGGCGACGTCCTCGATCTTCGGCATCGTCGACACCGGCCGGTGCGTGGTCGGATCGGAGATCCGCAGCGGGCCGTCGTCCTTCCAGACCGCGTCGAACGTCGCGTCGTGGCTCTTGTCGAGCACGCCGAGCGCCTGCGCGGCGAAGAACGTGCGCTGGAACACCGGCCAGTCCTCGTCGGGGCGGAACGCGGCCGGCAGGTAGGTCAGCTCCGCGTTCGCCGGCAGCGCGGCCTTGAGCTTCTGCATCGTCGGCTGGAACGCGTTGCAGGCCGGGCACGCGTAGGAGAACACCTCGAGGATCTCGATCTTGTCGCCGGTCGAGGTCGGCTGCGCCGGCTCGACGAGGAAGTAGTGCTTGCCGGCCTCGAACGGCTCGTCGGCGGCCTGCACGAACGCGGTGAACGCGAGCCCGAACAGCAGGGCGGAAAGGCGGCTCAACATCGGAAGTCTCCTCGACTGTACGGGCGGCGCGGCACCACGCCGCGCCACGGCGCTTCGGATCATTTCGCCGCGGTCGCGGTTCCCGCGCCGGCCGCGTGCAGGCCTTCGACGTACGAGGCGAGCGCGGCGATGTCGGCGTCGCCGAGGCTCTTCGCGATCGCCGGCATGATCTGCGCCTTCGCGTCGTCGCCCCAGGTCGTGCCGTTCTTCCAGTCCTTGAGCTTCGCGGTCACGTAGTCGGCCCACTGGCCGCCGAGCTGCGGGAAGCCGGCGCCGGCCATGCCGCGACCGTCCGGGCCGTGACAGGCCATGCACGCCGGCACGCCGAGCTTCGCGTCGCCGCCGCGGTAGAGCGCCTGACCGCGCTCGACGAGCTTGTCGTCGGCGACGCCCGGCAGCGACGCCTTCGTCGCGAAGTACGCGCCGACGTCGTGCATGTCCTGCTCCGACAGCGGCGCGGCGAAGCCGACCATGATCGGGTTCTGGCGCTTCTGCGACTTGAACAGCGCGAGCTGGCGCGCGATGAACGCCTCGTTCTGGCCGGCGAGCTTCGGATACTGCTTGTCCGACGGATTGCCGTCGACGCCGTGGCACGCGCCGCAGGCCGCGGCCTTCGCCTCGCCGGCCTTCGCGTCGCCGAGCACGACCGCGTTCTGCGGCGGTGCGGTCGGCGTCGTCGTCGCGGTGCTCGGCGGCGTCGGCGCGGTCGGCTGGTTCGCGTCGGCCGCGCCGTTCGGATTCGGCTTCGACGCCGGCGTGCTCGATTCGGGCTGAGCGGCCGGCGGCGTCTGCGCCAGTGCCGAGCCCGCGGCCAGCACTGCCGTCAGGACAATCACGTGCCGAAAGCTCATACTCAGACTCCGCATTGGGGTGTCGGGGCGGCCGCCGGGAAGGAATCGCGCATCGCGCGGGCGGCGGACAACCGTAAAATTATCCCCGCGACTCCGAAAGCGGTCAAACCGCCGACTCGTTCCCGCATGCCGAACCATCCGTTTCGCGACGCGCATTACCTGATCAGCGCGCACCGGCTCGCGCAGCTGCCGCCGGACGCCGGCGCCGAAGTCGCGTTCGCCGGGCGCTCGAACGCCGGCAAGTCGAGCGCGCTGAACGCGATCTGCGACCAGCAGGGCCTCGCGCGCACGTCGAAGACGCCGGGCCGCACGCAGCAGATCGTCGTGTTTCCGCTCGCCGATCCGGCGCTGCGCCTCATCGATCTGCCCGGCTACGGCTACGCGAAGGTGCCCGAATCGCTGCGCGAGCACTGGCGCGGCGTCATCGACGCGTATCTGCGCACGCGCGCGTCGCTGAAAGGCGTCGTGCTCGTCATGGACGCGCGCCAT
>DASWOS010000022.1:0-3747 GCA_036398645.1 Dokdonella sp.
AGGTCGTGCGTGCCGTCGACGACGAGGCCGGGACCGCTGATGTCGTCGGCCGTCTCGCCGACCGTGTTGCCGGCCACGATCGTGCTGTCGAGGCCGAGCGCATAGTCGCCGTAGCGGAACCAGATGCCGCCGCCGGCCGCGTTGGCGAAGTTCGCGGTCAGCGTCGAGTTGGAAAGATGCACGCTGCCGTAGGTGTTCGCGATCGCGCCGCCGCTGCCGAGCGCCATGTTCTCGGAAATCGTCGTGTTGCGCGCGCCGGCGTCGCCGTAGCCGAAGACGAAGACGCCGCCGCCGTCCTGCATCGCGATGTTGCCGGTCAGCAGGCTGTCGACGAGCGTCAGATCACCCGCGAACAGCGCGATCGCACCGCCGCTGCCGTTGGCGCTGTTGCCGGAGATCGTTCCGCGCTCGAAGCGCAGGTCGCCGCCGGCGCCGATCGCGCCGGCATTCTCGTCGGCGGAATTGCTCGAGGCGTCCGTGCCGACCAATGTCGCGGTCACCGGCGCTCCGCCGTAGCGCGAGGCGAAATAGAGGCCGCCGCCGGCGCCGTAATGCGCGTCGCTGAAGGCGCTGTTGCCGCCGATCACACTGTCTTCGAAGGTCGAGCTGCCGTAGATCCACGCGCCGCCGCCGCGGACCTGGCAGGCGCCGCAATGCGAGTTCGTGCCGTTGTTCTGGATCGAGCTTCCGTTCGCGGCGAGCGAACCCTGGACCTGCGCGGCTCGGTCGCCGATCGCAATGCCGCCGCCGAAGACCGCGCCGTCGTCCGAGTTCGCGAAGTTCTGGCTGATCGTGCTGGAGATCAACGTGACGCTGCCGCCGGCGAACAGACCGGCGCCGTACGCGTCGCCGCCATGTCCGTTCACGGCGTTCTCGCCGACGAGGCTGGTCGACAGCGTCGCGTCGCCGCCGACGAACACGCCGCCGCCGCGCGTGCGCGTCGTGCCGTCAGCCTGGCTCGCCGAGCACTGCTCGATGCCGACATCGTCCAATGCGAGGTCACCTTCGGCCCGCAGGCAACCGCCGTCGCCGACGGCGACGCCGTGCTGCAGGGTCAGGCCGCTGATCGTCAATGCGCCGAGGGCGCCGGCGTCGTGCACGAAGACGCGATCGGCGTAGCTGCCGTCGACGGTCAGGGCATTGCGTCCGGGGCCGACGAGCGCGAGCGTCGTGATCGGCTCGCCGTCGGCGCCGGTGCCGATCGCGATCGCGCCGCTGGTCAGCGTGATGCGGCTGCAGGCGAGGGCGAACGTGATCGTGTCGCCGTCGACCGCGGACGCGATCGCATCGCGCAGCGAGCCGGCGCCGGCGTCGGCGCAGGTCGTGACCTCGTGCGTGGCCGCGGCCGCCGCCGTCGGAAACGCGATCGCCGCCGCCGGCGCGAGCAGCAGGCCGAGGCTGAAGGCGAGCGGATGCCGGCGCGGCAGCGCCGCGGACGGACGACGACAGGAAACTCGAGCTGACATGGAAGTCCTTGATCGGAAATGGTCGCGGGCCGCGGCGCGGCGACCGTCATGATCGTGCGGAGCGGCGTTCCGCGTCTTCCCGTTCGGTTCCGCTACGGTTCCGCAGCGCTTCCCTCGCGCTTCCCGCCGAGGTCGGCGAGCGGTACCGACGCGGCGAACGTCTCGAGGTCGGCCGGCAGGCGACGCTCGCCGGCGAGCGCATGCGCGCGCGCCAGTGCGGCCTGCCACGGCGTGCGCTGGCCGAGCGCGCGGTGCAGCTGCGCTTCGAGCACGGCGCTCGCGAAGTCGGCGTCGGCGTAGCGCGCGACGCGGCCGACCACGATCGCGGCGCGTTCGAGCTCGCCGCGCGCGATCAGGCGGCGGCCGCAGGACACCGCCGCGTTCGCGACCAGCGACGGCAGCTGCAAGTCCGCGGCGGTCGCCGCGGCGCGCTCGCAGAGCGCGTCGGCGGCGGCCGGCGTCGACGCCGTCTCGGCCGCGGCGAGATCGGCGTAGAACGTCGTCGACGGCACGCCGGCGCTCCAGCGCACGAGGCGGTCGAGCGCGGCGGCGGCGCCGGCCGCGTCGCCGAGCGCGGACCGCGCGAGCACGTCGAGATGCGCCGCGCGCGCGCGGCGCAGCGCGTCCTCCGCCGACGGCAGGCCGGCGACGGCCTGGTCGGCGAGCACCGCGGCGAGCTCCGCGTGCCCGCCGTCGAGCTCGAGCGCGGCCAGGCTCGCGCGCGCCAGCGCCAACGGCTCGCGCTCCTCGGCGGGATCGGCCGTGCCGATCACGTGCTCGAGCACGGCGTGAGCTTCCTCGAGCCGGCCGTTCGCCGCCAGCGCGTCGGCGCGCAGGCGCTGCAGCTGGTGCCGGATCGTCGCTTCGCGCACGCGCGGCAGCAGCACCCATCCGCGTTCGCTCGCGGCGAGCGCATCGGCCGGCCGCAGCAGCTCGAGGCAGGCGTCGATTTCGTCGACGATCGCGATCAGCGTCTCGTTGGCCAGGCCGAGCGCGTCGAAGCGGTGCTCGACGCGCTCGAAGATCGGCAGCGCCTCGGCCGGCCGGCCGCGGCCGAGCAGCATCGTCGCTTCGTTGCCGTCGACGCGGACCAGCGCGAGCAGGTCGCCCTCGCGCGCGAGCGCGACGCGCGCGCGGGCGAAATCCGCCTCGGCGGCGGCGAAGTCGTGCCGGCGCGCATGGCTGATCGCGCGGTTGTTGTAGGCGATCGCGACCGCGTCGGACGCGCCGTGCGCACCGCCGAGGTCGATCGCCTCGCTGCACGGCGCGAGCGCGTCGTCGGCGCGGTCGAGCTGGTTCTCGATGCTGCACAGGCTCGCCAGCACGCGCGCGCGCAGCGTCGGCTGCGTCTCCGCCGACAGGTCCGCGAGCAGCGCACGCAGCCGGCGTCCGGCTTCGTCGAATCGGCCGCCGCGCGCGTCAATCTGCGCACGGCGCAGGCGCGCTTCCGGCGCGTCGCGCCATTGCGCGGGCGCTTCGTCGAGCAGACGGCGCGCGCGGTCGAGGTCGTCGGCGAGGCGTGCCGCTTCGGTGCGCTGCATCAGCTGGTCGAGCGTCGGCGTCGGTGCGTCGCGCGCGGCCGTGCCGTGCGGCGGCAGGCCGAGCGCTTCGAGCAGACGGTCGGCGGCCGCGCGTGCCGCGGCGATCGGGTCGACCGCGCTCGCATCGACGGTGCGGTCGGCCAGCGTCGCGTGCACGATCCATTCCGCGCCGTGGCGGGCCGCGGACACCGCGATCGGACGCACCTGCGCGTCGGCGCGGAGCAGGGCCTCGCGCGGGTCGCCGGCGCCGCCGGCGCGCAGCAGCGCGACGACCGATTCGCTGCCGATCACAGACAGGCCGCCGTCACGCAGCCGATTCGAGAACAGGTCCATCAGGCCGAGCCGCAGCCACGCGTCCTCCGGCTCGCCGAGCACGTCGACCGGCAGCACCGCGGCGGCGCCGGCCGGCGCACCGGCCGTGTGCGTCACCGCGTCGCGCGGCCGCCATGCGACGCTTCCGTGCACGACGATCCAGGCGGCGGCGAGCACGAGCAGCACCGCGACGGCGACCGGCGCGGCGTTGCGCTGCCGCCGCGGCGCGGCGGCGGGCGCGACGGGCAGGGCGGGCGCGACGGATGGCGGCGGCTCGGCGGTTTCCTCGACGACGGCGCCGACCCAGTGATAGCCGAAGCGCGGCACGGTGCGGATCAGCGTCTGCGCCTCGGCGGTGTCGCCGAGCGCGCGCCGCGCGGCGAGGATCGCCTTGCTCAGCGTCGTGTCGCCGCCGGTGCTGCGGCCCC
>DASWOS010000023.1:0-4516 GCA_036398645.1 Dokdonella sp.
AGAGACCCGCGAAGCAGAGCAAACAACGCGGCGCGCGCGCAAGCCCCGCGAGCGGCGGTCGCGGCGGCGGCGCTCGCCGCCGCGCCGCACGTCGAACCCTACGCGGCCTTCGCCGCGGCCTGCACGAGTTGCGCGAAGCGGCGCAGCGCGACCGACGCGATCGGGTAGTCGACCGGTTGCGCGCGGATCTCGCCGAGCAGGCCGAGCGTGAACTTCAGCGTCGGATCGTCGCGCTCGAGCCAGTGCGCGACCGGGTCCTCGGCGTCGGCGAACGCGCCGGTCAGGACCTGCGCGGACAGCGCGCGATGCTGCGCGGCGAGCTCGTCGCGCAGCGAACCGCGCGCCTGCGCGTGCCAGCGGCTCTCGACCGGCAGGCTCTCGATCTGCCGGCGCAGTCCGTCGATGTCGAGCGCCTGGCCGAGCTCGAAGAACACCGACGCGACGCGGTCGACCGAGCGCGCGCTGTCGAACGCGACCTCGACGATGTCGAACGCGACGCCGAGCACCGGGATCGCCGCGAGCCGCCGGCCGAGCGCCTCGGGAACGCCGAGCCCCTGCCATTTCTCGACGTCGACGTCGTAGTCGGCGCGTCCGGTCGGCGTCAGCACGCGCGGCAGCGCCTCGCGCAGCTCGGCGACGCCGGGCGCGTAGCGCTCGACGACGCCGGCGATGTCGAGCGCGCTGCCGCGGTGGTTCAGCAGCCAGCGCGTCAGGTTGCG
This sequence comes from Dokdonella sp., assembly GCA_036398645.1. Taxonomy (GTDB): domain Bacteria; phylum Pseudomonadota; class Gammaproteobacteria; order Xanthomonadales; family Rhodanobacteraceae; genus Dokdonella_A. Next base: position 720 of record DASWOS010000023.1, read on the forward strand.
CTGCAGGTCCCAGATCTTCAGCAGCGCATCGATCTGCACGGTCTCGCCGACGACGCCGTCGAGCGCTTCGATCTCGGCCCAGAGGCCGCGCGCGTCGAGCACCTCGCGCACGGCCGAGTACGCCTTGGCGACCGCGGCCGGCGGCTGGCCGGTGTCCTCCTGCATGCGCAGCACGAACGTCGCGTCCATGCGGTTGACCATCGAGTTCGTGACCGCGGTCGCGATGATCTCGCGCTTGAGCCGATGCCGCTGCATGTGCTCCGCATACGGCTTGTGCAGCGGCTCGGGGAAGTAGCGCACGAGCTCCTTCGAGAGATACGGGTCCTCCGGCACGTCGGAGTCGAGCAGCTGCTGGTACAGCTTGATCTTCGCGTAGGACAGCAGCACCGCGAGCTCCGGGCGCGTCATGCCCTGGCGCCGCGTCCTGCGCTCGGCGAGCTCGGCGTCCGACGGCAGGAACTCGATCTGGCGGTCGAGCAGGCCTTCGGCCTCGAGCGTGCGGATGAAGTGCGCGTTCGAGCCGAGCCGCTGCACGGACATGTGCTCCATGACCGTGATCGCCTGGTTCTGGCGGTAGTTGTCGGCGAGCACGAGGCGCTCGACCTCGTCGGTCATCGCCGCGAGCAACGCATTGCGCTGCTCGCCGCTCAGCTCGCCGCGCTGCACGGCGTCGTTCAGCAGGATCTTGATGTTGACCTCGTGATCCGAGGTGTCGACGCCGGCCGAGTTGTCGATGAAATCGGTGTTCAGCAGCACGCCGTGCTGCGCGGCCTCGATGCGGCCCTTCTGGGTCAGGCCGAGATTGCCGCCCTCGCCGACGACCTTGCAGCGGAGATCCTTGCCGTTGACGCGCAGCGCGTTGTTCGCGCGGTCGCCGACGTCGGCGTTGCTCTCGTCCTCGGCCTTGACGTAGGTGCCGATGCCGCCGTTGAACAGCAGGTCGACCGGCGCCTTCAGGATCGCGCCGATCAGCGCGGTCGGCGTGAGCTGCTCGGCGTCGACGCCGAGCGCCGCGCGCACCTCCGGCGAGAGCGCGATCGTCTTCGCGCTGCGCGGGAACACGCCGCCGCCCTTCGAGATCCGCTTCGCGTCGTAGTCGGCCCACGACGAGCGCGGCAGCGCGAACAGGCGCTCGCGCTCGGCGAACGAGACGGCCGGGTCCGGGTCCGGGTCGAGGAACACGTGGCGATGGTCGAACGCGGCGACGAGCCGGATGTGCTTCGACAGCAGCATGCCGTTGCCGAACACGTCGCCGGACATGTCGCCGATGCCGACGCAGGTGAAGTCCTGCGTCTGGCAGTCGCGGCCGAGCGCGCGGAAATGACGCTTGACCGATTCCCAGGCGCCCTTCGCCGTGATCGCCATCTTCTTGTGGTCGTAGCCGACCGAACCGCCCGACGCGAACGCGTCGCCGAGCCAGTAGCCGTGCTCGGCGCTGACCGCGTTGGCGATGTCGGAGAACGTCGCCGTGCCCTTGTCCGCGGCGACGACGAGATACGGGTCGTCGCCGTCGTAGCGCACGACGTCGACCGGCGGCACGACCTGGCCGTCGACGAGGTTGTCGGTCAGGTCGAGCAGGCCGTGGATGAACATGCGGTAGCACGCGACGCCTTCGGCGAGCACCGCGTCGCGCTCGCCGCCGGCCGGCGGCTGCTTGACGAAGAAACCGCCCTTCGAGCCGACCGGCACGATGACGGTGTTCTTGACCATCTGCGCCTTGACCAGGCCGAGCACCTCGGTGCGGAAGTCCTCGCGGCGGTCGGACCAGCGCAGGCCGCCGCGCGCGACCGGGCCGAAGCGCAGGTGCACGCCTTCGACGCGCGGGCTGTAGACGAAGATCTCGCGGTACGGCCGCGGCTTCGGCAGGTCCGGCACCTTGGCCGAATCGAACTTGAAGCTGAGGTACGGCGCCGGCGCGCCGTCGTGCGACTGGAAGTAGTTCGTGCGCAGCGTCGCGCCGATGACGCCGAGATACGCGCGCAGGATGCGATCCTCGTCGAGGCTCGCGACCTGCTCGAGCAGCGTCTTGATCGCGGCGACGATCGCGGCGACCTGCTCGGCGCGCGGCGCCGCGCGCACCGCGGCGAGCTCGTCGACGAAGCGCGGATGCGCCTTCAGCGTCTCGGCCGGCACCAGCGTCTGCAGCTCGCGCGCGAGGCGCTTGCGCGCGGCCTCGAGCGCCGCCTTGCCGGCGCTCTCGCGGCGGGGGTCGAACGCGGCCTCGAACAGCTCGACGAGCAGCCCGGCGATCGCCGGGTAGCGGTTCAGCGTCTCCTCCATGTAGCTCTGCGAGAACGTCACGCCGGTCTGCAGCAGGTACTTGCAGTAGCCGCGCAGCACCGAAACCTGGCGCCAGTCGAGCTGCGCACCGAGGATCAGCTTGTTGAACGCGTCGTTCTCGGCGGCGCCGCGCCAGATCCGCTCGAACGCGGCCTGGAACAGCTCGCGCACCTGCTCGATGTCGAACTCGCAGCGCAGCGCCGGCTGCACCGCGATGTCCTGGATGTACAGCGCGCTGCCGTGCACGTCGAGTTCGTAGAGCTGCTCGGTCAGCACCTTGAGGCCCATGTTCTCGAGCAGCGGGATCACCTCGGACAGCACGATCGCGGCGCCAACGCGGAACACCTTGAAGTGCAGCACGTCGCTCTTGCGCCGCGAGCGCGACAGGCTCAGGCGGATGTCGTCGGCGTCGCGCAGCGCGGCGACGAGCTCGACGTCGGCGGCGGCGACGTGCGGCGTGACCTCCTCGATGTAGCCGACCGGCAGCGAGCGGCCGTAGCGCGCGGCGAGCTTCAGGCCCTTGTCCTCGCCGTGGCGCTGCACGAGCGCGTCGCGCAGCTCGTCGTGCCAGTTGCGCACGATGTGGACGATCTTGTCCTCGAGCTCGGCGACGTCGTAGCGCGCGCGGTCGCCGGGCTTCGGCCGCACGACCAGGTGCAGCGTCGCCAGCGGCGACTCGTCGACGTGGATCGCCGAATCGACGCGCTCGCCGTGGAACGCGCGCTTGAGCGCCGCCTCGATGCGCTCGCGCACCTCGCTGCTGAAGCGGTCGCGCGGCAGATAGACCAGGCACGAGTAGAAGCGGCCGTACTTGTCGCGCCGCACGAACAGGCGCGCGCGCGGCCGCTCGCGCAGCGCGAGGATGCCGGTCGCGATCGTGTAGAGCTCGTCCTCGTTGCACTGGAACAGCTCGTCGCGCGGCAGCACCTCGAGCACGTGGCGCAGCGCCTTGCCCGAATGCGAGTCGCGGTGCAGCCCGGAGCGGCGCAGGACCGCCTCGACCTTGCGCCGCACCAGCGGCACGTCCTGCGGGCGCGCCGTGTACGCGTTCGTCGTGAACAGGCCGAGGAAGCGCTGCTCGACGACCGGCACGCCGCTCGCGTCGAAGCCGAGCACGCCGATGTAGTCCATGTAGCCGGGCCGGTGCACGCTCGCGCGCGCGTTCGTCTTGGTCAGGATGATCGCGTCGATCGAGCCGGACTGCGGCAGCTCCTTCGCGACCAGCGTGCGCAGCGAGCGCGGCGCGAGCGAGCGCTCGCCGCCGTGCAGGATGCCCAGGCCGGTGCCCTCCTGCGCGCGCAGCACCTGGTCGTCGTCGGCACCGACCACCTCGTACTCGCGGTAGCCGAGGAAGGTGAAGTTGTCGGCGGCCAGCCAGCGCAGGAACTCGCTGGCCTCGCGGGCGGCCGCCGGCTCCAGCGGCGGCTGCCGCAGCGGCAGCTCGTCGGCGATCGACTGCGCGCGCTCGCGCATCGCGGCCCAGTCGCGCACCGCCACGCGCACGTCGTCCAGCGACT
>DASWOS010000024.1:0-7076 GCA_036398645.1 Dokdonella sp.
GGCCACTGCTCGAAGTTCGCGTCGACGGCCGGCCGCAGCGTCGCCGCGGTCGCGTCGATCAGCGTCGGCAGCGCGTCGATCTGCGCGGCCTTGACCGCATCCCAGCGCGCACGGATCGCGGCCGCGAACGCCGGGTCCTGGCACAGGCGGCTGTAGTAGGTCGACGAGCTCGTGCGGATCCAGAAGCCGCGCGGATCCGGGCTGCCGTAGTTCATGTTGCCGGCGCTGATGTCGAAGTCCCAGAGCGGGCCGCGCATCAACTTGCCCTCGCGGTCCTTGTACTGCCAGACGCTGGCGACGCCGATCGCGTCGACGTTCTTGAACAGCTCGTTGACGAGATACCAGTCGACGAAGCTCGGCGTGTCGATGTACGCGGCGTAGCCGCTGACCGGATCGGCGAAGTTCGCGCCGAAGATCGCGCTCTCGGTCTGCTGCATGTAGCCGGCGAGGTAATCGTGCTGCTGCGACACGATCGCGTCCTCGTCGGGCGTGTCGATGCAGAACGGCACGCCGAGCGGCGTGATGAACTGCTGGCTCGCCGCGCAGTCGAGCCGCGTGTCGAGCTCGAACAGATAGCCGCCGGTGACCTCCGGCGGCGCGACGTCGCCGGGCTCGATCTCGGCGATGTCGACGCGGTCCTCGGCGACGCGGATCGTCTCGGTCAGCTGGTAGATGCCGACGTAGCGGCCGTTGAGCTCGACCTCGGCGAAGCGCGAACGCGGGCTCCACGCCATCGGCAGGTTCGCGCCGAGCGTGTACGCGACGTAGTCGCGCATCAGGCTCTTGTCGTCGTAATTCGCGAGCAGCACCCAGTTCTTGTCCTCGGGCATGCCGAGCAGCGGCGCCTTGTCGTCGAGCTTCAGCCGGAACGGCTGCTTCGGCATCGACCAGGTCGAGTTGCCGTGGCCCTTGATGCGCAGCGTGCCGCTGTAGTTCTGCGTCGGATCCGGCGAGGCGACCGTGATCGTCGCCGGCAGGTAGACGTTGTCGCAGATCGAATTCAGCGAGTCGTACGGGCTCGGGTCGGCCGCGCATTCCGGCGGCACCGCCGGCGGCTCGTATTCCGGCGTCGTCACGATCGCGATTCTCGCCAGCCGGTCCGACGGCACAGTCGCTTCGACGTCGGCGACGTCGAAACCGTCGGCGAACACCGCGTCGAGCGGACCGCCGCTGGCGGCGGCCGTCGCCGTGCGCACGAGGCGCACGCGCGCCGGATTGACCTTGTCGACCGCGAACACGTCGGCGTCGCCGAAGAACACGGCCCACGCGGTGCGCGGCACGTGCACGTTCGTCGTCGAGGTCCAGTACGCGCCGCCCGGCGTGTTCGGGAACGCGGCCGCGTCGATCGTCGGCGCGGTGCGCGCCGGTTCGACGAGGCTCATGAGCTCCTTGACGTTCGGCAGGCGCCAGTCGGAGTGGCCGCGCCAGTTCTGCGCGTTGCGCTGCGCGACTTCCTGCAGCGCGTCTTGCCAGTTCGGCGCCTCGACGTCGCCGGCGCAGGTCGTCGCGTCGTCCTGGCCGAGCGAGCAACGGTCCCACATGAGGCCGGTGCGCGGATCGGTCACCGTGCCGTCGCCGTCGTCGCTGATCGGACCGAACGACGCGCCGCCGCGCACGAAGCGCACGCCGGCGGCCGCGCCGATCGGCGCGGCGTTGACGAAGCCGCCGTTGAAGTTGACGACGCGCGCGCGCTCGGACGGCGCGCCGGCGTCGGTTTCCGCGGTCCAGTAGAACGCGGCGGCCGTCGCCGGGAAGTACGTCGCGTCGACGGCAGGATCGGCTGCGCCGTAGTCGACGATGCTCTGCAGCTCGATCGAGCTCGGCAGCCGCCAGTCGGCGAAGCCGCAGGCGCCGCCGCCGGCGTTCGCCGCGCGCGCCGCGTCGCGCGCGTTCGTCCAGCTCAGCGTCGGAGCGGTCGCGATGCGCCAGACCAGACCGGTCACGTTGTCGCGCGTGCAGCCCCAGTCGTTCGGCCCGGAGCCGCTCGCCGCGGTGGGCGGCAGCTCCGCGCCGGCGTTCGACAGCTTCGTGAAGTCGAAGCCGGCCGCACCGGCGCCGACCTTGACGAGGTCGCCGGCCGCGGCCGCCGCGTCACGGCCGGTCGATGCGTCCTGGTCCGGCCAGTCCGTGTCGGTGCACGCGGTCGGCTGCACCGGATCGTCGCCGGCACCGGCGTAGCACGCGGTCTCGCCGCTGTCGTCGATGCGCGCCGGCAGCATCCGCGTCGCGACGCTGCGCGGCACGTGGTGCGCGATCGGAAATCCGGCGCCGTCGCCGACGGAAACCTGCGCGACCGCGCGCGGCCCGGCGATGCAAGTCAGCGCGCCCAACGCCATCCATGCGCCGCTTCGTACGAAGCGGTGTCCGCGATCGATCATGTCCTGTCCCCTGGCGGCACCGGCCGCATCCACGGCGCCGCGTCGTTCGACGAGGCGTACATGGTGCCGCGATTCGCGGCTGCGTCAAGAACGCCGGCGCACGCGCCGGCGTTCTCCGTGGAGCGGAGCGGAGTCCGCTGCGGACCGTCCGCGGCCGCATTCCGCGCGGGGAGCGAGGTCGGCGCGGGGCGCGCCGCGTCGTCGTCACTGCAGCTTCAGCGTGCCCTTCATGATCGAATAATGGCCCGGGAACGAGCAGAAGAACGCGTAGTCGTCGCCCTCGATCTTCGCGATCGGGAACGTGACCGAGGTCGTCTCGCCGGCGCCGATGACCTTCGAGTGCGCGACGACGCGCGTGTCGCCGGGCTTGACGTAGTCGGCGTCGAGGCCGGCGCCGGAGCCGTCGCTCGCGATCGCCTGCACGTCGGCGCTCTTCGCGATGACGACGTTGTGGCCCATCATCGCCTTGGCGAGCGAGCCGGGATGCTTGAGGTTGATCGTGAACTCCTTGCAGCTCTTCGGTACGTCGATCTCGTTCTTGTTGTACTGCATCATGTCGTTGCCTTCGAGCTCGGCCGAACAATCGGCCGCGAGCGCGGACGACGCGCCGGCGAGCAGTCCGAGCGCGAACAGGGTCTTCAGCATGGCGTTCTCCGTGTGAGGGTGGGACGGAATCGAGAGCCGCCACGGCGGCGGCTCGACGCAGCGCGTCGCTTCGGCGCGCGGCGCGGGCGCAACCTTACACCGTCGCGGCGGTGCGACGGCGGCGACGAGGTCGCGGAACGAACCACGTCCGGGGCGCGGCGCCGGCTGCGATTCGGTGCCGGCCGCGCGTGCGCTACGGCCGACGATCGCGCTCGCTCGTCCGCCGCGTGACGCGATCGCCGCGGCCGCGCCGCGCGGCCGCGGATGCGCGCGGCACACGTGCGGCGAGCGGACCGATCGCGTCGTCGCACGCGCGTCCATGCGCCGGCGCACCTCAGGCCGCGTGCAGCGGCGAGACGAGCTCGGCGCCTTCCGCGCGCGCGATCGCACGCGCGAGCTCGAGGCCGAGCAGCGAGATTCGAAGCGGCGGGCGCGCGCCGAGCGTGCGCAGCCACGGCAGACGACGCAGGTCGAACGTCAGCAGACGCGCGCGCCAGCCGGTGCCGAGGCGCGCGAGCGCGCAGCGCAGGAATGCCGCGTGCGGCTGCCAGCGCTCCGGCGCGGCGGCCGCCGGCTCGAGCCGGCTCGCCGCGGCCATGTCGTCCCAGGCGAGATAGTCGGTGTCCGGCAGCAGGTAGAGCTTCGCGAGAACGATGCCGGCCGCGTCGCGAAAGCACAGCCATTCGCGCGGGCCGTGCTGCGTGAGCTGCGTATGCGCGCTCGCCGAGCTGCAGCGGCCGAGCAGGGTCAGCGCCGGGTGGTCGAGCAGCAGCACGCCGCGCGAGCCGATCGATGCGCGCGCCGGCGCCGGCTTCCACTCGCGGCGCTCGAGCCAGAGCACGGCGCCGAGCTTCGGCAGCCACTCGGCGATGCGCGCGAGATCGAACGCCGCGCACTCGGCCTCGCGCGGTGGCGCGGCCGGGGCGTAGACCGGGTCGGAACGCCAGCCGTCGGGCTCGGGCCCGGCGGGCGGCATCTCGCCGATGCTGTCGTGACGATCGCTCATGCGGCGCCTCGGTGGGCGAGCGCCCGCGACGGCGGCGCGCTCGGTAGGGGCGGCGGAGCGGCGTCCGACCGCGGTGATGGACATCGACTCATCGTCGCGTGCGTTCGGCGCGCCGCACGATGGCTGGCGGGAACCGGATCGATCGTCCGACTCGGGCTGGCGACGTTGGAACGGAGGCGGGCGCGCGACCCGCGACGCCGGTCGGCGACGTCGGCGACGGGTGCGTCCGCTACTTGGTCAGGATCAGCTTGTCGTTGCGCGTCAGGCGCAGGCGGTATTCCTGGCCCGCGTGCTCGATGACGAGCTCGTTGCCGCCGGCGAGCAGCTGGCCGCTGCCGATCCGCCGCGCGGCCGCCACGCGCGGCTGAGGCCCGACGGCGTGCGTCGTGGACATGGTGGAAGCCGACGGCGCCGGGGTCGCTGGGTGCTGCTCGAACATGACGTGCTCCCGCATCGTGAGTGCGGGTAAATTATAACGATTCTCATTTGAATGTCAACGGCCGCCGGATGCGCCGCGGACCGACGAACAGCAGCGGCACCGCGCTGCCGTCCAGCGCGCGAAAGCGCTGCTCGGCGTCGTCGGACGCGTCGACGACGAAATCGCGGTAGGCGACATGCGCGTCCGCGAGGAGCGCGCGCACGCGGCGGCCGTACGGGCACGTCGAGGTCGAGAACAGCACGACGCTCCGCGGCGCGAAGCGCACGCCGACGCGACGAAGCCGTTGCCCGCTGCCTGTGCAGCACGGCTCGTCGCGGCCGCCGCCGCGCGACGTCACCGGCGTCGACCGCGCATCCGATGCACGCGCATTGCGCCGGCTCGCGCGGCCGGCCTACACTGCGCGCGCTCCATTGGGGAGTAGCCGGCCGCGGCGAGCCGCCGCGGGACACGCGCCAACATGCTTGGCGAATACGCCATGGCGCGTGACGGAAGCCGCCGACGCGGTTTCGCGGCAAGACCTTTGGTTCTCGTGCGACGGTACCCGGGCCGGGGCGTCGCGCGTTGAGCCTCTGCGTCCGAACCCCAGCCCGCCGGAGCTCCAATGCAAACCCTGTTCGTCGCGGCCGCCGCGGTCGCCGTCGCCGAGATCGGCGACAAGACGCAGCTGCTCTCGCTGATCCTCGCCGCGAAATACCGGCGGCCGTGGCCGATCTGCCTCGGCATCGCCGTGTCGACGCTGCTGAACCATGCGATCGCCGGCGAGGTCGGCGTGCTGGTCGCGCGCTGGCTGACGCCGGAGCTGCAGAAATGGCTCGTCGCGCTCGGCTTCTTCAGCGTCGCCTTGTGGACGCTGAAGCCCGACCGCGTCGATGCGGCCGAAGCCGAGCGCGGCGCCGGTCACGGCGTGTTCGTCGCGACCGCGGTCGCGTTCTTCGTCGCCGAGATCGGCGACAAGACGCAGATCGCGACGATCGTGCTCGCGGCGGAGTACCGGCCGCTGTGGCAGGTCGTCGCCGGCACCACGCTCGGCATGCTCGCGGCGAACGTGCCGGTGGTCTGGCTCGGCTCGCGCTTCGCGAACCGGCTGCCGCTGAAGGGCGCGCGGATCGGCGCCGCAGTGCTGTTCGCCGCGCTCGGCGCATGGATCCTGTTGCGCTGAGCGCCGGCGCGCGAGCGGCGGCTCGCCGCGGCCGCAGCGCCGACCGCTCGGGGACCGGCGCGGACCGGCGCTTCGGGTTCGGGACGGCCGGCGCGCCGGCCGCGGTCGAGCCGCGAACGCGCGCTGCGCGCTCCCGACGCGCGGCTACAGCTCCTCGGTCGCGGTCCGCGCCGAGCGCCGGATCAGCCAGCCGACGCCGCGCAGATCCGCGATGCCGACGAGCGCACGGCCGAGATTGTTGTATTTCGAGCGGCCGGCGCTGCGCGGCCGATGGTTGACCGGCACGCTGCGCACCTGCCAGCCGGCGCGCTGCATCAGCGCCGGCACGTAGCGGTGCATGTGATCGAAATACGGCAGGTCGAGGAATGCGGCACGCTCGAACAGCTTGATGCCGCAGCCGGTGTCCGGCGTGTCGTCGTGCAGCAGCCGGCGCCGGATCGCGTTCGCGACGCGCGAGCCGAGACGCTTGCTCGCGCTGTCCTTGCGCTCGACGCGCCAGCCGGCGAACAGCTTGACGTCCGCCGGCGACGTCGCGCGCAGCGCGAGGAGCTTCGGGATGTCGGCCGGATCGTTCTGGCCGTCGCCGTCGAGCGTCGCGATCCACGCGCCACGCGCGGCCTTGACGCCGTTGCGGATCGCGGTGCTCTGGCCGCTCCGCGCGAGATGACGCACGACGCGCAATTCCGGATGGTCGGCCTTGGCCTGCTTCAGCACGGCGAGCGTGTCGTCGGCGCTCGCGTCGTCGACGTAGACGATCTCGAAGTCCGCGCGTCCGCGCAGCGCCGCGACGATCTCGGCGAGCAGCGGCCGGATGTTGTCGCTCTCGTTGAACACCGGCACGACGACGGAGAGCTCGGGCATGACGCGGCGGTCCGCGCGTGGGAAACGCGCATTATCGCCGATCGCGCGGCGCGGCGCCGCGCGGCGGCTCAGCGCCGCGGCGCGCCGGCCGGCCCGAACGCGGCGGCGAGCCGCGGCGGCGCGGCGAGCGCGCCGCGCCAGGCCTGTTCGAGCGCGCCGAAACGGCGGTCGTCGCGCGCGAGCAGGAACAGCGTGCCGTTCGCGATCGGTACCTCGCGGCCGCGCAGGCCGTCGCCGGCGAAATCGCGCTCAGGCTCGCGGTGGCGCGCGACGTAGACGACGCTGATCGGCTCGCCGTCCTGCGGCATGACCATGTGCACCGTGCGGTAGTCGCCGACGATGCATTCGTTGACGTAGGAGACGCCGGCCGGCACGTGATCGAGATCGATCCCGCGCGCGGCGAATGCGCGGCGCACCATCGAATCCGGCAGCGGACGCTCGCGCCGCAGCGCGTCGCGCTCGTGCGGTCCGGTCACGTGGTCCGCGACGAGCGCCGACAGCGGCGGCGGCGACGCCGGCCGGTACGCGGCGCCGATCGCGAGCGCGAGGCACGCGGCCGCGGCGAGCGCGCTCCAGCCGAGCGCGCCG
>DASWOS010000025.1:0-5263 GCA_036398645.1 Dokdonella sp.
GAACGGCGTCGGCGGCGACCTGTTCGCGATCGTCTGGGATGCGAAGACGAAGCACCTGTACGGCTACAACGGCTCGGGCCGCTCGCCGAGATCGCTGACGCTGAAATGGTTCCAGGACCACGGCTACCGCGCGATCCCGCCGACCGGACCGCTGCCGGTCAGCGTGCCCGGCGCGGTCGACGGCTGGTTCGCGCTGCACGAGCGCTTCGGCACGCTGCCGATGAAGCAGCTGCTCGCGCCTGCGATCCGCTACGCACGCGACGGCTTCCCGGTCACCGAGCTCGTCGCGTACTACTGGGGCCTGTCGGTGCCGCGGCTGTCGAAGTATCCCGGCTTCACCGAGCAGTTCACGACCGCCGGCCGCGCGCCGGCCAAGGGCGAGATCTGGAGGAACCCGAACCTCGCGAACACGCTGCAGGCGATCGCCGACGGCGGCCGCGACGCGTTCTACAAGGGCCACATCGCGCACGTGATCGGCGACTACTTCGCGGCGAACGGCGGCTTCCTGTCCTACGCCGACCTCGCCGCGCATCGCGGCGAATGGGTCGAGCCGATCTCGACGAACTACCGCGGCTACGAGGTCTGGGAGTTGCCGCCGAACGGCCAGGGCCTCGCCGCGCTCGAGATGCTGAACATCCTCGAAGGCTACGACTTCTCGAAGATCCGCTTCGGCAGCGCCGAGCACGTGCACCTGTTCGTCGAGGCCGAGAAGCTCGCGTTCGAGGATCGCGCGAAGTTCTACGCGGACCCGGACTTCGCGACGACGCCGATCGCGGCGCTGCTGTCGAAGGACTACGCGGCGAAGCGGCGCGCGCTGATCTCCGCGCGCGCCGCGCGTCAGGTCGAGCCGGGCTTGCCGGACCTCGGCGGCGACACGATCTACATGACGACCGCGGACCGCTGGGGCAACATGGTCTCGCTGATCCAGTCGAACTACCGCGGCATGGGCTCGGGCATGGCGCCGCCGGGGCTCGGCTTCATCCTGCAGGACCGCGGCGAGATGTTCGTGCTGAAGGAAGGCCACGCGAACAGCTACGCGCCCGGCAAGCGGCCGTTCCACACGATCATCCCGGCGTTCGTCACCAAGGACGGCGCGCCGTGGCTCAGCTTCGGCGTCATGGGCGGCGACATGCAGCCGCAGGGCCACGTCGAGATCCTGATGAACCTGATCGATTTCGGCATGAACCTGCAGGAGGCCGGCGACGCGCCGCGCATCCAGCACGAGGGCTCGACCTCGCCGGAGGCGCAGGCCGAGCCGATGACCGACGGCGGCTGGGTCGATCTCGAGTCCGGCTTCCCGTACGAAACCGTGCGCGCACTGATGCAGATGGGCCACAGCGTGCGCTTCGCGAACGGTCCGTACGGCGGCTACCAGGCGATCGAGTGGGACGCGAAGAACCGCACCTACCTCGGCGCGTCGGAGAGCCGCAAGGACGGCCAGGCGGCCGGATATTAGCGTCGCCGCGCGCGGCCGCGGCGCACGCCGTCGGTCGCACGGGTCGCGCGCGCGGCGCGCCGCGCGGAATTTGCATCGCCGCATCGACGGTGTACGCTGCCCGCCGACGTCCGGATCGCGGAGGCAGCCATGCTGAAGATCCTGGTGGCGAGTTCGAAGGGCGGCGCCGGCAAGACGACGCTCGCGACGAACCTCGCCGCGTATTACGCGGTCGACGGCAGGAACACCGTGCTCGTCGACGCCGACCGCCAGGCGTCGTCGCTGCGCTGGAGCGAGAAGCGCGCGAGCCATCCGGACGCGGTGCTCGGCCTGCCCGGCCTGCGCAAGGACTGGGACCGGCACGTGCCGGCCGACGCGCAGTGCGTCGTCGTCGACACGCCGGCCGGCATCCGCGCGATCGAGGTCGGCGACTTCCTCGACCGCGTCGATGCCGTCGTCGTGCCGGTGCTGCCGTCGGCGATCGATCTCGAGGCGACCGAACCGTTCCTCGCCGAGCTCGCCGAGCTGCCGCGCATCAAGCGCGGCAAGGTCGCGGTCGGCGTCGTCGCGAACCGGCTGAAGCCGTGGACGAACGCGAGCCAGCTCGCGGTCGAGGAGATGCGCCGGTTCCCGTTCCCGCTCGTCGCGGAGCTGCGCGACACGCAGGGCTACGTACTCGCCAACGCGCTCGGCAAGAGCATCTTCGACTACCACTCCGAGCTCGTGCGCTCGCACCAGGAGGATTGGACGAAGCTGCTGCGCTGGCTGAAGAAGCTCGCCTAGCGGCTTCGCCGGCCGGCCGGCGACGCGCCGCAGCGCGCCGCGCGCCGGCCCTTAACGCGAATTTGCGCGATCTTTGCAATCGTCGGTCAACACCGGCCGGCCGAGCGCGTTCGATGCGGATGCGGCCGTCGTGGCCGTTCCGACGAGTACCCGACCATGCGCAAGACGATTCCGACCCTGCTCGCGTCCGCTTTCGGCGCCTGCGCGCTGGCCGCCGGCGCCTCCGCCGCCGACGCGCCCACCGCGACGACCGCCGCGCCGGCGGCCGCTCCGCACGCGAATTTCCGCCAACAGTTCCTGCAGAAGATCGACACGAACGGCGACGGCGTGATCAGCCGCGCCGAGTACCAGGCCTGGGTCGACGGCCGCTTCGACAAGCTCGACACGAACGGCGACGGCCGCGTCGACGCGAAGGAGATCGAGAGCTCGCCGGCGACCGCCGAGCACGTGCAGAAGCGCGCCGACGGCTTCGTCCAGCGCTTCGATCAGAGCGGCACCGGCGTCGTCAGCAAGGCCGACTTCGAGGCCAAGGAGATGGCGCGCTTCGACCGCCTCAGCAACGGCGGCGACAGCGTCACCGTCGATCAGCTGATGCCGCGGCGCGGCGCCTTCCATCATCGCGGCGCGGCGCCGGACGCCGACGCGACGCCGAACGCGGGCGACTGATCCCGCCGGTCCGCGGGCCGACCGGTCCGCGGGCCGCCGCCCGGCGTGCGCGACGCCCGCGCGCGCCGGGCGCTTTTTTCCGCCTGCCGCGGTGCTGTCGACCTGCCTTGACCGCGACCGCCGCGATTCGGGCATCATCGTGACCGGAGACCTGCAAAGGATGCGGTGATGGCCGTTCGCGAGATGATCCTGCTGCGCCATGCCCATGCCGACCCGGTGATGTCCGGCCAGGACGACATCGCGCGCGTGCTGAGCCTGCGCGGCGAAGCCGAGGCCGACGCGGCCGGCGCGTGGCTGAAGCAGCACGCCGCGGCGCCGGACCGCGTGCTCTGCTCGCCGTCCGCGCGTACGCGCGAGACCTGCGAGCGCGTGCTCGCCGCCATCGGCTACGCCGACCTGCGCGTCGATGCGAGGATCTACGCGGCGACGCCGGCGACGCTGATCCGCGTGATGGACGAGCACGCCGACGCGAGTTCGCTGCTGCTCGTCGGCCACAATCCGGGCCTCGAAAACCTCGTCGCGCTGCTGACCGAAGGCACGTCGGACTCCGGCCGCGGCATTCCACCCGGCGGCGTCGCTTGGCTCGAGCTGCCCGACGGCGGCGGCATCGAGCCCGGCACGGCGAAGGTCCGCCATTTCTGGTGGCCGTAGCCGGCCGCGCGACGTGGCGCAGAGCGTGCTCAGCCGCCGCCGTGCGCGCGCCTGCGCCGCCGTGGCGGCGCTCGCCCTCGCCGCCGGCGCATGCGCGGCCGACACCGAAACCGTGCAGCTCGACGGCACGCGCTCGCGCGCGGAGTTCACGGTCAAGCTGCTCTGGCTCGTCAACATCGGCGGCCGCTTCGGCCGGGTGCGCGGCACCGTCGCGATCGACCGCTTCCGCAACCAGGCCGTCGTCGATGCGCGCATCGACGCCGATTCCGTGACGATGGGCAACGACCGCTACGAGAGCTGGGTCAAGTCGGCCGAGTTCTTCGACGTCGCGCATCATCCGGAGATCCGCTTCGTCTCCGCGCCGTTCGCGCTGGCGCGGCTGCGCAACGGCGGCGAGCTGCCGGGTACGCTGACGCTGCGCGGCCTCGCGCAGCCGGTCGCGTTCGTGCTCGAGCCGGCCACGTGCGAGCGGCCCGGCTACGACTGCGAGATCGCCGTGCACGGCGCGATCCGCCGCTCGGACTTCGAGATGCGCTCGCGGCGAGGCGCGCTCGGCGACAAGGTCGAGCTGCGCTTCGGCGTCTACGCGGTCGCGGCGCCGGCACGGCTGCAGCCTTGAGCGCGCGCTTCGCGCCGGCCCGTGCGCGAGGCCCCGCTCGGCGCGCGTTCGCGCCGGCGGCGCGCCGCGCCGCCGCGTGGACGCTCGCCGTGCTCGCCGTGCTCGGCAGCGCCGGATGCGGCGTCAACCGCGAGCTCGCGCGCCGCGCCGACGCGGTCGTCGCGGCGAAGCGCGCCACGGACCTGCGCTGCACGCGGCCGGACCGCTGCGCGATCGCGACGCCGTACGCCGCGCTGGTCGCCGACGCGAACGCGGCGACGAAGCCCGCCGCGCAGGTGCACTACGTCGACGTGCTCGAGCACGGCGAGGACGCGCTGCTGCTGCGCATCCATCTGATCCGCGCCGCGCGCGAGAGCATCGACGTGCAGACGTTCATCTGGGCCGAGGACGACGCCGGCTGGCTCGTGCTCGACGAGCTGATCGCGGCGGCGCGCCGCGGCGTGCACGTGCGCATCCTCGCCGACCAGCTGTTCTCGCTCGACGACGTCGATTGGCTCGCGCGCATCGCGCGTGCGCACGCGAACCTCGAGTTCAAGCTCTACAACCCGACCTTCGACGAGGCGGTCACGCAGCCGCTCGAGTTCGCCGCGGGCCTCGTGTGCTGCTTCTCGAAGTTCAATCAGCGCATGCACAACAAGCTGTTCCTCGTCGACGGCGAGATCGGCGTCGCCGGCGGGCGCAACTACGAGAACCGCTATTTCGACTGGGACCAGGAATTCGACTATCGCGACCGCGACGTGCTCGTGCTCGGTCCGCACGCCGGCGGCGAGATGCGCGCCTCGTTCGAGCGCTTCTGGACCGACGCGCGCGCGACGCCGCTGACGCGTCTCAACGACGTGAACCGGCGCCTGGTCGCCGACGCGGGCGGCGGCGCCGAGCCGGCGCCTCCGCAGGGGCTGAATTGGCCGCGCATCGCCGCGTTGCGCGCGCGCGCCGACGACGCCGATTACATCCGCGCGCACTTCGTCGCCGACGCGCAGCGCGTCGGCCGCGTCGACTACTTCTCCGACGCGCCCGACAAGGCGCGGCACCCGGACGACCCGGCCGAGCTCGAGCTGACCGCGCGGATCACCGACCTGCTGCGCGGCGCGCAGTCGCAGGTCGTGTTC
>DASWOS010000026.1:0-17522 GCA_036398645.1 Dokdonella sp.
AGCTGTCCGAGCGCGAGCAGCCGGGGCGTCAGATCGAATCGCTGCGCGCTTTGTACGACCTCTGGGTCGACGCGGCCGAGGAAGGCTACGCCGAGATCGTGCTGACCGAGGAATATCGCGAGGCTTACGGCGCGCTCGTCAACGCGCAGATGCGCATGCGCGCTCACGTGCAGCAGGAGGTCGAGCGCATCGCCGGCGAGCTCGGCATGCCGACGCGCACCGAGCTGAACACGATCGGCGAACGCCTGCAGGCGCTGCGCCGTGAGGTGCGCGAGCAGGGCACCGGCGCGGAGCGCGAATCCGAGCTCGCAGCCGTGCGCGCCGAACTCGCGTCGCTGAAGTCGGCGATCGGCGCCGCCGCGCGCGCGAAAGCGCCGGCCGCGGCCGAGTCGCCGCCGGCGGGTGCGCACGCCGCTGCGCTTGCGCCGGCTGCGCGTCCGCCGCGCCACGCCGTGCGTGCGCGCAAGCTCGCCCCGCCGCGCAAGCGCGTCGTGCGCGCCGCGGCGGCGCCGAAGCGCCGCGCCGGCGAGCGCGCGGCCGGGCGCAGCGTGGCCGCATCCGCGGTAGCCGGCAGCTTCGCCTCGCGCATCGCCAAATTCGCCGACGCCTCGCTCGGCGGCGCGCGCGTGCGCTCGACGCGCGCGAACGGCCGCGGCGCGAAGAACGCGCGCCCGAAACGCTGACGCTGACGGGGGCCGCTGATGTTGCCGATCAAGATCGAACCGGCGAAGGCGTTCGACGAAGTGCTGACCGTGCAGCGCAAGTTCGCCGCCGCGCTGCGGACGCTGCGCGAGGTCGACGACGTCGAGTTCGGCGTGACCGCGAAGGACGCCGTCTACCGCGAGGACAAGCTCGTCGTCTACCGATTCCGCGGCGAACGTGCACCGACCGCGCGCGTGCCGATCCTGATCGTCTACGCGCTCGTCAACCGGCCGTACATGGTTGACCTGCAGGACGACCGCTCGCTCGTCAAGAACCTGCTCGCGAAGGGCGAGGACGTCTATCTCGTCGACTGGGGCTACCCGGATCTCGCCGACCGCTGGCTGACGCTCGACGACTACATCAACGGCTACATCGCACGCTCGGTCGACGCCGTCGCGCGGCGCGCCGGCGTCGACCGCATCAACCTGCTCGGTATCTGCCAGGGCGGCGCGTTCTCGCTGTGCTTCGCGGCGACGCATCCGGACAAGGTGCGCAACCTGATCACGATGGTCACGCCGGTCGATTTCCACACGCCGGACAACCTGCTGTCGAACTGGACGCGCCGCCTCGACGTCGACCTGTTCGTCGACACGCTCGGCAACGTGCCGGCCGACCTGATGAACCTCTGCTACCTGATGCTGAAGCCGGTGCGGCTGAACCAGCAGAAGTACGTCGGCCTGATCGACGTGCTCGACGACAAGGCCGAACTCGAGAACTTCCTGCGCATGGAGAAGTGGATCTTCGACTCGCCGGACCAGGCCGGCGAGGCGTTCCGGCAGTTCATTAAGGACTTCTACCAGGGCAACAAGCTCGTCGCCGGCGGCCTGCGCATCGGGCCGCACGAGGTGCGTCTCGCCGACGTGACGATGCCGGTGCTGAACGTGTTCGCCGAGCAGGATCACCTCGTGCCGCCGTCGGCGTCGCGCGTGCTCGGCGACTACGTCGGCACCGACGACTACACGCAGCTCGCGTTCAAGGGCGGCCACATCGGCATCTACGTGTCCGGGCGCGCGCAGCGCGAGGTGCCGGGCGCGATCCACGACTGGCTCGCGCAGCGCTGACCCCGTCGCGCCGGCGCGGCTCGCCGCACGCGGAGCGGGCGCGCCTCCTCGGCGTCGCGAGTCACTCCAGGCCGCGAAACGCGGCCGAAAGGCGGCCGCTGCATGCTGCGCGGCCGTTTCGTCTCCCCGCGCCCCGTTCCGTTCCGAAGCGACTCATGAACGACGTCATCTGGACCCTGCACGGCATCACGGTCACACCGTGGAAGCTGATCGGCTATCTCGGCACGTTCCTGTTCACGGCGCGCTGGTTCGTGCAGTTCTATGCGACGCGGAAATCCAAGCGCGTCGTCATGCCGATGTCGTTCTGGTACCTGTCGATCGTCGGCAGCGTGATGACGCTCGCGTACTTCATCTGGGGCAAGAACGATTCGGTCGGCATCATCCAGAACGCGTTCCCGATGTTCGTCTCGGTCTACAACGTGTTCGTGCACCTGCGCCATCACCAGCCCGAGGTCGTCGCGCCGCGCGGTCCCGAGGAGAGCTGAGGCGGCGGCCGGCGCGCACGCGTGTCCGGCGCCGCGATCGAGCCGCGCGATCCGCGCCGCGCAGGCCGCACCGCGCGTGCCGGAAGCGCGCTCACTCCGGGTCGTAATCGAGGTTCGGCGCGAGCCAGCGCTCGGCCTCGGCGAGCGTCCAGCCCTTGCGCCGCGCATAGTCCTCGACCTGCTGCTTCGTCACGCGGCCGAGCACGAAATACTGACTGCCGGGGTGCGAGAAGTACCAGCCCGACACGGCCGCGGTCGGCAGCATCGCGAAGTTCTCTGTCAGCGTGAGGCCGGCGTGCCGCGGCGCGTCGAGCAGCCGGAACAGCGTCGCCTTCTCCGTGTGGTCGGGGCAGGCCGGGTAGCCCGGGGCGGGACGGATGCCGCGGTAGCGTTCGCCGATCAGCGCCTCGTTGTCGAGCGCCTCGTCCGGCGCGTAGCCCCAGAGCTCGCGGCGCACGCGCCGGTGCAGGCACTCGGCGAACGCCTCGGCGAGGCGGTCGGCGAGCGCCTTCAGCAGGATCGCCGAATAGTCGTCGTGCTCGCGCTCGAAGCGCTCGACGTGCGCGTCGATGCCGATGCCGGCGGTCACCGCGAACGCGCCGATCCAGTCGTCGACGCCGCTCGTCTTCGGCGCGACGAAGTCGGCGAGGCAGAAATCCGGGCGCTCGGCCGGCTTGTCGACCTGCTGGCGCAGGAAGTGCAGCGTCGCGAGCGGCGCGCCGGCGTCGTCGCGGACCTCGACGTCGTCGCCGACCGCGTTCGCGCGCCAGAAGCCGACGACGCCGCGCGCGCGCAACCATTTCTCGTCGACGATGCGCGCGAGCATCGCGCGTGCGTCGCGATACAGCTCGCGCGCCTGCGCGCCGACGACGGCGTCGTCGAGGATCGCCGGGAAGCTCCCGGCGAGCTCCCACGCGTTGAAGAACGGCGACCAGTCGATGAAGCCGACGAGCTCGGCGAGCGGGTAGTCGTCGAACGCGGTCAGGCCCGGCCGGCGCGGCGCCGGCGGCACGTAGTCCGCCCAGCCGCCGTCGAAGCGCTGCGCGCGCGCATGCTCGAGCGTGACGAGCCGTTTCGCGCCGGCGCGGCCCTTGTGGCGCTCGCGGATCTCGGCGTACTCGGCGCGAATCCGCGTCATGAACGCGTCGATCATGTCCTTCGACAACAGCGACTGCGCGACGCCGACCGCGCGCGAGGCGTCCTTGACCCAGACCGTCGGCGCGCCGTAGTGCGGCTCGATCTTCAGCGCGGTGTGCGCGCGCGAGGTCGTCGCGCCGCCGATCAGCAGCGGCACGTCGAAGTTCTGCCGCTGCATCTCGCGCGCGACGTGGCTCATCTCCTCGAGCGACGGCGTGATCAGCCCGGAGAGGCCGATCATGTCGGCGTTCTCCGCGCGCGCGGCGTCGAGGATCTTCTGCGCCGGCACCATCACGCCGAGGTCGACGACGTCGAAATTGTTGCAGCGGAGCACGACCCCTACGATGTTCTTGCCGATGTCGTGCACGTCGCCCTTGACCGTCGCGATGACGATCTTGCCGTTCGATTTCGCCGTGTCGCCGGTGCGCGCCTTTTCGGCCTCGATGAACGGGATCAGCCAGGCGACCGCCTTCTTAATCACGCGCGCGGACTTGACCACCTGCGGCAGGAACATCTTGCCGGCACCGAACAGGTCGCCGACGACGTTCATGCCGTCCATCAGCGGGCCTTCGATGACGTCGAGCGGACGCGTGCTCAGCAGGCGCGCCTCCTCGGCATCCTGTTCGGCGTAGGCGTCGATGCCGTGCACGAGCGCATGGGTCAGCCGCTCGCGCACCGGCAGCGCGCGCCAGGCGAGGTTCTCGACCGCGACCTCGCCCTTCCTCGACTTGTAGCGCTCGGCGACCTCGAGCAGGCGCTCGGTCGCGTCGCTGCGGCGGTTCAGCACGACGTCCTCGACGCGCTCGCGCAGCTCCGCGTCGAGATCGTCGTAGATCGGCAGCGCGCCGGCGTTGACGATGCCCATGTCCATGCCCGCGCGGATCGCGTGGTACAGGAACACCGAATGGATCGCCTGGCGCACGGTCTCGTTGCCGCGGAACGAGAACGACACGTTGGAGACGCCGCCGGACACGTGGCAGTGCGGCAGCGTGCGCTTGATGATGCGCGTCGCTTCGATGAAGTCGACCGCGTAGTTGTCGTGCTCCTCGATGCCGGTCGCGATCGCGAAGATGTTCGGGTCGAACACGATGTCCTCGGGCGGAAAGCCGATGCGCCGGGTCAGCAGCTCGTACGCGCGCGTGCAGATCTCGACCTTGCGCGCGCAGGTGTCGGCCTGGCCGCGCTCGTCGAACGCCATGACCACCGCGGCCGCGCCGTAGCGGCGCACCTTGCGCGCGTGCTCGAGGAACGCGTCCTCGCCTTCCTTCAGCGAGATCGAGTTCACCAGGCCCTTGCCCTGCAGGCACTTCAGCCCGGCTTCGATGACGCTCCATTTCGACGAGTCGACCATGATCGGCACGCGCGCGATGTCCGGCTCCGACGCGATCAGGGTCAGGAACCGCGTCATCGCCTTCTCGGAATCGATCAGGCCCTCGTCCATGTTCACGTCGAGGATCTGCGCGCCGCTCTCGACCTGCTGACGCGCGACGACGACGGCTTCCTCGAAGCGTTCCTCCTTGATCAGCTTGCGGAACTGCGCGCTGCCGGTCACGTTCGTGCGCTCGCCGATGTTGACGAACAGCAGGTCCGGGGTCAGGACCAGCGGCTCGAGGCCGGACAGGCGGGTGGGGCGGTACGGAGCGGGCATGCCGAAGTCGTCAGGTTGCGGAGCGTGCGGACGCGTGCCGCGCGGCGTGGCGCGGACGGTTCATGCCGCGTCGGCCAGCGCCGGCGGCAGCGCGCGCGGCGCGACGTCGCGCACCGCCGCCGCGATCGCGGCGATGTGCGCCGGCGTCGTGCCGCAGCAGCCGCCGACGAGGTTCAGCAGGCCGGCGGTCGCGAACTCGCGCAGCGTCGCGGCCATCTCGTCCGGCGTCTCGTCGTATTCGCCGAACGCGTTCGGCAGGCCCGCGTTCGGATGCGCGCTGATGCAGCAGTCGGCGACACCGGCGAGCGCGGCGACGTGCTCGCGCAGGTCCTTCGCGCCGAGCGCGCAGTTCAGGCCGACCGAGAGCGGCCGCGCGTGCGCGACCGACGCGTAGAACGCCTCGGCGGTCTGCCCGGACAGCGTGCGCCCGGAGCGGTCGGTGATCGTGCCGGAGACCATGACCGGAACGCGCGCGCCGCGCGCGTCGAACGCCTCCTCGATCGCGAACAGCGCGGCCTTCGCGTTCAGCGTGTCGAACACGGTCTCGACCATCAGCGTGTCGGCGCCGCCGTCGAGCAGGCCGTCGGCGGCGACGCGATAGGCCGTGCGGAGCTCGTCGAAGCTCGTGTTGCGGAAGCCCGGATCGTTGACGTCCGGGCTGATCGACGCGGTGCGGCTGGTCGGGCCGAGCACGCCGATGACGAACCGCGGCTTCGCGCCGGCGTCCGCGGCGTTCGCTTCGGCCGCGTCGCAGCACGCGCGCGCGAGCCGCGCGCCTTCGCGGTTCAGCTCGTAGACGAGGTGCTCGAGGTGGTAGTCGGCCTGGCTGATCGAGGTCGAGTTGAACGTGTTCGTCTCGACGAGGTCCGCGCCGGCGTCGAGATACGCCGCGTGCACCGCGCCGATCACGTCGGGGCGCGTCAGCGTCAGCAGGTCGTTGTTGCCCTTGAGATCGTGCGCCGCGGTCGGTGCGCCCGCGTGCGTGGCGTCGTAGCCGCCGGCGAAGCGTTCGCCGCGGTAGTCGGCCTCGTCGAGCTCGTGCGTCTGGATCATCGTGCCCATCGCGCCGTCGATGATCAGGATGCGCCGCGCCAGCGCGTCGAACAGCGCCTGCGTGCGCCGCGGGTTCAGCCAGGGCAGCATCGTCGTCATGGTTTCCTCGCGAGCAGCGACAGCACTTCGAAATGCGGCGCCTTGCTCTCGCGCGTGAGGCGCGAGCAGGCGACGACCTCGAGCCCGGCCGCACGCGCGAACTCGCGCAGGTCGTCGGGCCGGAAGCCGAGATTGCGGTGGTCGAACGGCTCGACCGCGGTGCGGTGCGCGTGGCGCGCGAGCGTCGCGGCGAGCAGCCGGCCGCCGGGCCGCAGCACGCGCGCGGCTTCGGCGACCGCGAGCGCGGGCCGCTCGCTGTAGGTCAACGCGTGCATCAGCAGGACGAGATCGAAGCGGCGCCGGCCCGGATCGAGCGCGTGCATGTCGCCGAACGCGACTTCGACGTTCGCGAACTCCTTGAGCCGCGCGCGCGCGGCCTGCACGACGCGCTCGCTCGCATCGACGCACAGGATCGAGCGCGCGCGCGGCGCGAGCAGCTCGGCGAGCACGCCGTCGCCGGAGGCGACGTCGAGCACGTCGCCCGGATCGACGAGCTGCGTCATCGCGCGTGCGAGCGTCTCCCAGCTGCGGCCCGGCGAGTAGTGCCGCTCCATGTCGCCGGCGACCGCGTCGGCCCAGCGCTCCGCGCGCGCGCGCTTGGCGAGCACGCCGGGCAGGCGCCGCTCGTCTTCGCGCAGCAGCGCGTCGTCGACGCTCGCCTTCAGCGCGTCGAGCAGCGCGCGCTGCTTCGCGTCGAGCTCGCCGTTGTAGCGGTAATACGAGGACACGCCGGCGCGGCGGTCGCGCACGAGGTCGGCGTCCTTGAGCTTGGCCAGATGCGTCGAGACGCGCGGCTGCGCCAAGCGCAGCACGGCGGATAGCTCGGCGACGGTCAGCTCCTCGCGCTCGATCAGCGCGAGCAGGCGCACGCGCGTCGGATCGGAGAGCAACCGCAGCAGTGCCGAGGTCGCGGCGAGGTCCACTATTTATCCTTTCATCTTGATTCAGAGATGAATGACAAGCCTAGCCGCGTGCCGGAGCCGCGTCAATCGCGCGCGCGGCGGTCGGCGACGGTATGCTTCGCCGATGCGCGTTCCGTTCCGCGCCGCATGTCCGCGGCTCCTCGTCCTCGTGCTGCTCCTCGCGTTCCCGCTCGCTGCCGGTGCGTTCGTCGCGCCCGGCGATCTCGAGCGGTGGTGGACGCCCGATCCGCAGCACGTGCCGTATCGCGCGATCGAGACGCCGGGCCGGCGCGACGGCGAACGGCTGCCGCTGATCGTGTTCCTGCACGGCGACTACCAGGACGGCACCGACAACGAGGCGCAGCTCGCCGGCCGCGGCAACGGCTCGTTCGAGCTCGTCGACGCGGCGCAGCGAGCCGGCATTCCGCTCGTCTACGTCGCGCCGCAGACGACGCGCGCGTACTGGCCGCCGCGGCGCGTCGCCGCGGTCGTCGCCGACGCGCTGACGCGCTGGCCGATCGATCCGCGCCGGATCTACCTGACCGGCATTTCCGACGGCGCGACCGGCGTCTGGGACGCATTGAAGGCGTATCAGGAGTGCTTCGCCGCCGCGGTGCCGATGTCGGGCATGACCGAGCTGGCCGGGCTCGCCGCGATCCGCGACGTTCCGCAGTGGGTGTTCCACGGCACCGACGACGACGACACGAACGTCGAGACCGGCTACGGCGGCGCGATGGTCGGTTCGCGCGCGGTCGTGCGCGCGCTGCGCGCGCTCGGCGGCGCGCCGCGCTATCACGAGTACCCGGGCCAGAAGCACGTGATCTGGCCGCGCGCGTACGCCGAACCCGCGCTGCTGCCGTGGTTGCTCGATCAGCGCCTGCGCGGCGCATCGTGCGACTTCGCCGCGCTCGTGCGCTGACTCCGCGCGCCGACGGGCTCGAGTGTTTCCGCGCGGGGCGCGGCGTCCGCGACGCGCGGTGCCGCGACGGCCGAGCGTGCGAGTCATCCGCCGCCGCGGCCGCGTCGACGCGGCGACGTCGCCGGGCGCGCAGCGCCGGCGCGCTTCGGCCGGGCCGGCTTTTCCGGGCGCGCGCCGGCGATCAGGATGTCGACGAGCCGCTTCGCGCCGGATGCCCAGCAGGTGCCGGGGTCGGCGTCGATGTTGGCGAGGCCGGCCAGCGGCCGGATCAGCTCCATCGGATCGATGTCGGCGCGGACGTCGCCGCTCGCGACCGCGCGCTCGAACAGGCGCGCGATCGCGTCCTCGATCTGCTTGCGTGAGCTCGCATACAGCGCGGACGGACCGCCGACGAGCGAGTTCAGCGCCGGCGCGATCAGCTTCTTCGTGGCGACGTAGTCGATCAGCACGTGCATCCAGTCGCGCAGCGCCTCGACCGGCGGACGGCTCGCGGCGAGCCGTTCGGCGGCCTGCGTGAGTTCCTCGACGCCGGAACGGTAGACCGCTTCGATCAGCGCGTCTCGGGTCGGGAAATGGCGGTACAGCGTGCCGATGCCGAGGCCGGCGCGGCGCGCGATCTCGTCGAGCCGGATTTCGGTCTCGCCGCTCGCGAACGCCGCCTTGGCGATGCCGACGAGCCGTTCGCGGTTTCGCTGCGCGTCGCTTCGCTGCGGCCGCGGCGCGGTCTTTTTCGCGGTCAACCGAATTCGCCTCTTGATAAGCGGCGGAGCGTCCGTATCTCGAAACGGAGGATGTATCCGTTTATTTTCTCGGGCGGCATTTCGCGCCCCCGAGCCCATCGTCGCGAGGCTACCATGACCGAGGTTTTCGGCTTCAAATCCACCACGGACGACGTGCTGCAAGGGCACGATCTCACCGGCAAGCGCGTGCTGGTGACCGGCGTTTCCGCCGGGCTCGGCGTCGAGACCGCGCGTGCGCTCGTCGCGCGCGGCGCCGAGGTCGTCGGCACCGCGCGCGACCTCGCCAAGGCCGAGGCCGCCACCGGCGCCGTGCGCGCGGCGGCGGCGAAAGGCGCCGGCGCGTTCGCGCTGGTCGAGCTCGACCTCGCCGATCTCGCCGGCGTGCGCGCCTGCGCCGACGCGCTGCACGCGCGGCGGCAGCGGTTCGACGTCGTCGTCGCGAACGCCGGCGTCATGGCGACGCCGTTCGGACGCACGAAGGACGGCTTCGAGACGCAGCTCGGCACGAATCATCTCGGCCATTTCGTATTCGTCAACCGCGTCGAGCCGCTGATGCAGGACGGCGCGCGGCTGGTCGTGCTGGCTTCGTCGGGACATCGCTTCGCCGACGTCGAGCTCGACGATCCGAACTTCGAGCAGACGCCTTACGAGCCGTTCGTCGCCTACGGCCGCTCGAAGACCGCGAACATCCTGTTCGCCGTCGCGTTCGACCGGCGCCATTCCGCGCGCGGCATTCGCGCCGCGGCCGTGCATCCGGGGCCGGTGCCGACCGAACTCGGCCGGCACATGGAGGCCACGTCGCTGCAGGCGTGGATCGACACGATCGATGCGCAACTCGCCGCGGAGGGCGCGCCGCCGTTCGAGTTCAAGACGATCCCGCAGGGTGCCGCGACCTCGGTCTGGGCCGCCGTCGCGCCGGCCGACGAGGTCGGCGGCCGCTATTGCGAAAATTGCCGCGTCAGCCGCGTCGTCGCCGACGACGTTCCGCTGACGCTGGTCAGCGACGGCGTGCGCGCGTACGCGCTCGATCCGGTGCGTGCCGAGGCGCTGTGGACGCAGAGCGAGGCATGGGTCGGCGAGCGGTTCTGACCGGCAGGCGTGCACGCGCGCGGATCGGGCGCCGCCGCGGCGCGTCGCACGCGCATGCGGGGAGCGGCTAGAATCGCCGTTTCTCTCGCTTCGGCCGCACGCGCAGGACTCACGATGGACTTCCGCCCTACCGACGATCAGCTTTCGATCCAGTCCGTCGCGCGCGACTTCGCGCAGAAACGCATCGCTCCGGTCGCCGCCGAATTCGACCGTTCCGGCGAGTTTCCGCTCGCGAACATCCGCGAGATGGGCCAGCTCGGCCTCATGGGCATCGAGGTGCCGGCCGAGTACGGCGGTGCCGGCATGGACCCGATCGCGTACGTGCTCGCGATGATCGAGATCGCCGCGGCCGATTGCGCGCACTCGACGATCATGTCGGTCAACAACTCGTTGTACTGCAACGGCATCCTGACCTGGGGCAGCGAGGAACAGAAGCAGAAGTACGTGCGCGCGGTCGCGTCCGGCGAGGCGATCGGCGCGTACGCGCTGACCGAGCCGCAGTCGGGCTCCGATGCGTCGAACATGCACACGCGCGCGACGCGCAACGCCGACGGCGACTGGGTCATCAACGGCAAGAAGAGCTGGATCAC
Source organism: Dokdonella sp. (assembly GCA_036398645.1). GTDB lineage: Bacteria > Pseudomonadota > Gammaproteobacteria > Xanthomonadales > Rhodanobacteraceae > Dokdonella_A. The sequence goes on from DASWOS010000026.1 coordinate 10,426, forward strand.
GTCGGGGCCGGTCGCGAAGTACATCGTGCTGTTCGCGATCACGACGCCCGGCGTCGGCGCGAAGGGCGTCTCGGCGTTCCTGATCGACACCGCGCGGCCCGGCTTCCACGCCGGCAAGACCGAGCCGAAGCTCGGCATCCGCGCCTCGGCCACCTGCGAGATCGAGTTCAGCGACTACGTCTGCCCGGCCGCCGACATGCTCGGGCCGGAAGGCAAGGGCTTCGCGATCGCGATGGGCGTGCTCGACGCGGGCCGCATCGGCATCGCGTCGCAGGCGGTCGGCCTCGCGCGTGCGGCCTACGAGGCGAGCGTCGCCTATGCGCGCGAGCGCAAGGCGTTCGGTCACCCGATCGGCTCGTTCCAGATGATCCAGGCGAAGATCGCCGACATGAAATGCCGCCTCGACGCGGCGACGCTGCTCGTGCTGCGCGCGGCGTTCGCGAAGGACGAGGCGGCGCGGAACGGCGGCCGCTTCAGCACCGAGGCGTCGGTCGCGAAGCTGTTCGCGTCGGAGGCGGCGATGTGGATCACGCACCAGGCCGTGCAGATCCACGGCGGCATGGGCTATTCGAAGGAGCTGCCGCTCGAGCGCTATTTCCGCGACGCGAAGATCACCGAGATCTACGAGGGCACGAGCGAGATCCAGCGCCTCGTCATCGCGCGCAACGAGACCGGCGTGCGCTGACGCCGCACGCCCCGCGAAGTCGCGCAAACGGCGCGCGGAGTGCGCACGCCGGCGCCGACGCCGCGTCCGCGCGCCCCTGCCGTCTTGCGGCGACCCGCCGCGGCGGCCGAGCGCACGCCGCCGCTCCGGCGCGGAATGCCGGTCCCGGCTCTCCCTGTCTACCGACGCTTTCCCGTGCAGCGAGCGGACCCGGTGCCCGCGCGGCGCCGTGCGCGCCGGCCGGCGCGCACGCGCAGGCTCGGATGCGCCGGTACGACCACAGGTGGGCATGAAGAATCAAGGAAGCCCGTCACGGATCTTGTGGACTTACGCAAACTGAAATAATGTCGGGGTGAGCGACGGGGGGTCGCTTATCCACGCATCGGACTGCACCAGCCGCGTCGCCGGTTTCGGCCGTGCGCGCGTCCATTTTCTTGGATCCGGGGAACTTCAATGAAAATCGTCGTGAAGTGCGGTGCCGTCCTGGCAGCCGTGCTCGCCGTCGTGAGCGGTTCGGTGCGTGCGGAAACCGTGGGCATTCCGCAAAATCTCGGCTTCGGTCTCGACAAGCTCGTCGAGAGCCGGCATCTGATCCAGCACGACGCGAGCCGGGCCGTCTACGGCGGCTACGCGACCGAGCAGGCCGCCGCGTACGCCGGCATGGCGATCCTCGACGCCGACAGCGACCGCGTGCTCGTCGACATCGTGCCGACCGGCAAGATCGACGCGGCGGCGCTGCGCGCCGCGCTCGAAGCCTCGATTCCGTCGCTGACGGTCAAGGCCGAGGACGCGACCTACCGCAACGGCGTCGGCGTCATCGAGGCCTACGTGTCGGTCGACGACGCCGAGACGCTGGCGCGGGCCGACGGGGTCAAGGCGGTGTTCCTCGCGCTGAAGCCGTACACGCGCCTGGCGCCGGTGCCGTCGCCGAGCGTCGTCGACGGCGATCATCTGAACAAGATCGGCACCGCGTTCGACCAGGGCGTGATCCAGCATCGCGTCGATCGCATCAGCCAGCTCTACAACCCGTCGGCGCCGGTCAACTACGACGGCTCGGGCATCTCGATCGGCATCCTGTCCGACAGCTACGACACGCGCTCGGCGTCGCCGCACGCCGCCACCGGCGTCGCGAACTTCGATCTGCCCGGCGCCGCGGGCAATCCGTGGAACACCCAGCCCGTGGTCGTGCTGCAGGACGAGCCGGGCGGCACGGACGAGGGTCGCGGCATGGTCGAGATCGTCTACAAGATGGCGCCGAAGGCGCGTCTGGCGTTCGCGACCGCGGACGAGGGCGAGGTCGGCTTCGCCAACAACATTCGCGCGCTGGCCGGACTGCGCGACTACACCTATCCGGACGACGTGCAGCAGGGCTTCAAGGCCGACGTGATCGCCGACGACGTCGGCTATTTCGACGAACCGTGGTACCAGGACGGCATCATCAGCGCCGGCATCGACGACGTCGCCGCCGCGGGCGTTTCGTATTTCTCCGCCGCCGCGAACGACATCGGCATCAACGGCTACGAATCGGCTCTGCGCATCGTCCCGAACGGGGCGGGCACCACCTCGGCGACGAACAGCGCGCTGATCGGCACCAACATCAACTTGTCGGGCGTGCCGGCGAACCTCTACGCGGGCGGCTTCCACAACTTCAACCCGAACGCCGGCCAGCAGGACGTCGCGCAGCTGGTGAATCTCACCAGCTCCTCGCAGTACGTGATCATGCAGTGGGACGATCCGTACGACACGCGTGACCTCGAGCTCGACCAGCCGCCGATCTTCTCCGCGACCGGCACGATCTCGAGCCTGCAGACCTCGGTGACGTACGACCAGAACAGCACGCCGCCGCTGCCGCCGTTCGCAGCGGGCCAGGCCTACGTCATCACCGAGTGGGCGACGAGCGGCAATTTCGACGCGATCATCAACATCTACGACGGCGCCGGCAATCTCGTCCTGAACCAGGACACCGGCACCGACGAGACGGTGACGTTCTACCCGCCGACGTCCGGCCAGTACCGCATCGTCGTCAACCGCTACTCGACGACGACCGGCAACTTCTCGCTGACCGTCAACACCGCGGACGGCTCGGCCGGCGTGACGACCGACCTGAACCTGCTCGTGTTCAACACCGCCGGCGCGTTCCAGTCGAGCCGGTCGCTGACGGCGAACAATCTGGCGACGAACCGCCCGATCGAGATCGGCTACTTCGGCGCGCCCTCCGGCGGCCAGGTGCAGTTCGTCGTCGCGCGCTCGAACACGCCGACGCAGCCGCAGTCGAAGCTGCCGACGCGCGTGCGCTGGCTGATCCCCGGCAACGGCGCCGCCGGCCTCGGCCCGGCCGAGTACTTCAACTACAACAGCGTGACCACCGGCGGCCACGCGACCGCGGCCGGCTGCAATGGCACGGCGGCGTATTCGGTGTTCAAGCCGAACGTGCCCGAGAGCTTCACGTCGCCCGGTCCGGCGACGATCTTCTTCGACAAGGATTCGAACCGCCTGCCGGTGCCGGAAGTGCGCCAGCAGCCGCGCGTCGCGGCGGCGGATGCGGCGAACACGTCGTTCTTCACCAGCGACACGACGAACGATCTCGATTCCAACCCGAACTTCTCCGGCACGAGTGCGGCGGCGCCGCACGCGGCGGCGGTCGCGGCGCTCGTGCTGCAGTCGCGCGGCGGACCGGGCAGCGTCTCGCCGGAGGAAATGACGCAGATCCTGCAGGACAGCGCGTTCCCGCACGATCTCGACCCGAACTACGCCGCGGGTCGCGCGTACACGACCGACGGCGGCGTCGTCACGGTGGCGATCAGCTCGGACAACGATTCGAACAACCTGACCGGCGTCAACGACACCTCGTCGTTCCAGATCTTCTACGCGGGCTCCGGCACGCTGGCCAGCATCACGTTCAATCAGAGCGGCGCGGCCGCGACCGGCGGCAACGTCACCGGCGGCAACAACGGTCCGATGAACGACGTCGGCTCGAGCCCGGCGACGATCACGTACTTCGAGAACAACTACCCCGGCATGGCGTTCCTGCCGGCGACCAAGGCGTTCACGCTCGGTCCGCTGACCGGGCTCGCGGCGGCCGACGTGAGCGCACCGGCGAGCACGCTGCCGTACACCGGCTTCAGCAACCTGACGCCGGCGCCCGGCAACGGCCTGACCCAGTTCAACACGATGACGATCGGCTTTCCGAACGGCAACTTCGGCGCCGGCGGCGTCGTGCGCTTCACGGTCGGCCGCGGCGTGCAGCACTCCGCGGTGACCGGCAACGGCGTCGTGATCGGCGCCGGTACGATCGCGACGCAGTACAGCGCCGACATGTTCGGCGGCGGCGTGATGATTCCGAGCGGCATCGTGCTCGACGACGGCATGACGTTCACCGGCACGACCACCGGCGGCGGCACGTTCAGCGGCGTCATCCGCAACAACATCGGTCGCGGCTACAGCACGCTCGACGGCTACGGGTTCATCGACGCGTCGGTCGCGACGGGTACGCTGCGCGGCGTTCCGGCCGCGTCTCCGGAGTCCGGCTACCGCGGCGATCCGGTGCTGTTCACCGTCCAGGTGACGCCGGGTTCGGTGCCGGACAGCACGCAGCTCGCGGTCACCGCGAACCTCGTCGACATCGGCGGCGCGGTCGCGCAGCCGTTCTACGACGACGGCACGCACGGCGACCGGGTCGCGGGCGACGACGTGTTCTCGTTCGCCACGGCCTCGACCGCGAATGCGCCGGTCGGTGCGCACGCGCTGCCGGTCGTCGTCAGCGATCACGAGGGACGCACCGGCAACGCGCAGATCAACTACACCGTGCTCGCCTCGACCGCTCCGAGCGGGGTCGGCTCGGCGGCGCCGGCCGCGGTGGCGCAGACCGAGTACACGACGCTCGCGGTCGCGGTGACGCCCGGCGCGGGGCCGACCAGCTCGGGTCTCGTCGTGTCCGCGGATCTAGCCGCCATCGGCGGCGGCATCGCGCTGTTCCACGACGACGGCCAGAACGGCGACGCGGTCGCCGGCGACGACGTCTACTCCTACGTCGCGATGGTCGCGACCGGCGTCGCCGCCGGCGACAAGAGCCTGCCAGTGACGATCGCCGACGCGCAGGGCCGCAGCGGCTCGACCGCGATCGCGCTCAGCGTGCTCGCGCCGACCGCGCCGAGCGGCGTCGGCGCGGCGACGCCGTCGACCGTCGCCGGCAGCGGAACCACGCTGCTGACCGTGCAGACGACGCCCGGTTCGAATCCGATCAGCACCGGCCTCAGCGTGGTCGCGGATCTGACCGGCATCGGCGGCGGCAGCGCGGTCGCGTTCCACGACGACGGCCAGAACGGCGACGCCGTCGCCGGCGACGGCGTCTACTCGTACTTCGCGACGGTGCCGTTCGGCACCGCGGCGGGCGCCAAGAGCCTGCCGGTGACGATCGTCGACGCGCAGTCGCGCACCGCGACGACCGGCATCGCGCTGACCGTGCTCGCGCCGACGTCGATCGCGGTCACCGCCGCGGCGACGCCGAGCTCGGCGTCGCCGGGCGGCACGGCGTTGTTCACCGCCGCGGTGACCGGCGGCACGAACCCGGCCAGCACCGGCATCACCGTCAGCGCCGACCTGTCCGGCATCGGCGGCAGCCCCGCGCAGACGCTCTACGACGACGGCACGCACGGCGACGTCACGCCGAACGACGGCACGTACTCGTTCCTCGCCACCGTCGCCGCGGACGCGACGCCGGGCGCCAAGCTGATCACGGTCGCGGTCGACGACGCGCAGGGCCGCACCGCGACCGCCGCGATCGCGTTCGGCGTGCAGGTGCAGGAGACCGGCGCATTGTCCGGCGCCGGCGTGCCCGCCGCCGCGGAGCTCGGCACGACGGCGCAGGTCGCGCTCGCCGTCGCGGTCGTGCCGGGGTCGAACCCGGCGAGCACGGACGTGACCGTGACCGTCGATCTGTCCGCGGTCGGCGGCAGCGCCGCGCAGGCGTTCTACGACGACGGCACGCACGGCGACCAGATCGCCGGCGACGACGTGTTCACGTTCCTGCTGCCGCTCGCAGGCGTCGCTCCGGGCGTCTACACGCTGCCGGCGACGATCGCCGACGCGCAGGGCCGCGCGGCGAACGCGTCGATCCGGCTGACGCTCAGCGACGACATCTTCGACGACGGTTTCGACGGCTGACCGCTCGCTGCGCGGAGCGCAGCCCGTCGACCTCGCGCCGCGGCGGATGCCGAACGCATCCGCTGCGGGCGACTACGAAGCTCGCCGCGGCGCAGAGATGCGCCGCGGCTTTTTTTCGGGGGGGCGAAGCGCCCGAATCCGCGCGCCTCGCGCACCGCGCCGCGGCCGTGTCCGGCGCGGAGCATCGGCCGCGCGGCGGCGCGTGCCGCGTGCGGCCGGCGGCTCAGCGGATCGCTGCGGAATCGCTCGCCGGATCGACGGCGTGCGGCGTCAGTCCACGTAGCCGACGACCATGACGCGCTTGCCGTAACGCAGTTGCTCGTACGCGTCCGCCGGCGGCTCGACCAGCTCGACGCGCGCGAAGCCGATCTTGCGCAGGATCCAGAACAGCGCGTCGAGGCTCGGCACGAGGCAGATGCCGGTCGTGCTCGCCTCGGGACCGTGCGTCTCCTCGGTCTCGTCGACGATGCCGAACGATCCCTTCAGCGGCCGCACGAAGCGATAGCTGCCGTAGTCGACGACGCCGGACAGGCCCGGCACGATCTGCGTCTCGACGACGCAGATTCCGCGCGTCAGCGCGCGCGCGACGCGCAGCGCGCCGACCGGGTTCTCGAGGTGGTAGATCAGCCCGAGCATCAGCACGAGATCGAACGTGCCGAGCGCGGCCGCGTCGAGCGCGTGCACGTCGGCCTGCTGCACGCGCAGGTTCGCCAGGCCGAGCGCGTCGCGCATCAGCGTCGTGTCGGCGACGTGCTCGCTGCGCGCGTCGACCGCGAGCACGTCGTCGGCGCCCCACGCGGCGAGCTTCGTCGCGAACCAGCCCTGATGGCAGGCGATGTCGATCGCGCTGCGGCCGGCCAGCGAGTCGCCGAAGCGGCGTTCGACGACGCCGCGCAGCATCGCGAGCCGCGTTTCGTGGATCGAGTCGAGCGCGCCGTCGTCGTAGGTCGAGGTGGTCCGGCCGTCCGGCAGATCGAAGCGGTAGAACCAAGTCTTGTCGAGGATGCGGCGTTCGTTCGCGCTCATTGCGTTGCGTTCCTGGGCGGCGCGCGATTCTAGCAGGCGCTCGCGCGGCGGCCGGCGCCGCGCGGCCGTGCCGCGGCTGCGCATCGTGCGCTGCGGACGTGGCGCGTGCGGGCCGGTTCGCGCGCGCCGAGCACGCGCCGCGCCCGGCGCCGGCGCGTTCGCGGCGGCGGGTTCGCCGCCGCCGTGCGGATCGCGGCCGAGCGGCCGGCGAGTGCGCCGCCGGGGTGTCGCTTCGCACGGGCAT